>JBEOKH010000236.1:0-20397 GCA_040275625.1 Thauera sp.
GCTTGCCGTCTGGGCGCTGCTGGCCGCGGATCTGCAGTCCGCGGTGGCTGGCGAGGGCCTGGGCGAGGTCGAGGTGGCCGTCGATGTCGGCCACACCCTCGCCGCCCCCGGGGCGACCAGTGCGCGCGGGCGCGGCGAGTTTGCGTTCAATCTCGACCTTGCGGGCCATGCCGCCGATGCCCTGCGCGCGCGCGCCTGGGCAGTGCGCACGATCAATGGGGATGGGCGCATCCACAGCCTGCGCGCGCGACCGCAGGCCGCGGCCGGCACGGCCTTCCTGCTCTCGGTGCATCATGACTCGGTGAACGCCTTCGAGCTGCGCCCATGGGCCTGGGAGGGGCTGGCGCTCGATTACAACGACGAGTTTGCCGGTCACTCGCTGTTCGTGTCGCGCGACAACCCGGACACCGCGATGAGCATCCTGTGTGCGCGCACGATCGGCGCACGCCTGCAGAGGATGGGTTTCGAGCCGACGCACAAGAACGGCCGCCGGCGCAGCTACGCCGATCGCACGCACGCAGTGCACCATTACGATGGGCTGGCCGTGCTTCGCCACGCGCGCATGCCGGCGGTGCTGTTCGAAGCCGGGGTGATCAAGAACCGCGACGAGGAGTTGCTGCTGCGCGATCCCGCCCGCCAGGCGCGCATGGCCGACGCAATCGCCACCGGACTTTCAGCGTGTCTGCGCAACGGGCTGCCCGCCGACGACGAGGCTACGGTTGACCGCCCCGACCCGCCGGTGGCGATCCCGGGCGGGTGAGCGATGGCAGCGCGCTTACCTGGCGGTGGGCAGGCGCGAGCTCACGCCCCGGACGAAGTAGTCCATCTTGCCGAGCGTGGCATCGTCCATCACCGCGCCGGCCGCCAGACGCTCCTTGCCGGACTGGTCGACGACGGGTCCGGTGAAGGGGTGGAAGCTGCCGGCGGTGATGCGACCCTGGAGATCCTTGACGCTCGCCTGGACATCGGCCGGGACCAGCGGATTGAGGGGCGCGAGGCGGATCATGCCGTCCCTCATGCCGCCCCACACGCCTTCGGGTTTCCAGCTGCCGTCGAGTACCGCGTTGACGGTGCGGGTGTAGAACTCGCCCCAGTGGTGGGTGGTGGCGGTGAGCTGCGCCCTGGGCGCGTACTTCGACATGCCGGAGTGGTAGGCGAAGGCGTGCACGCCTTTCTCTTCCGCGGCCTGGACGGTGGCAGTCGAGTCGGTGTGGTGGGTCAGCATGTCCGCGCCCTGCGAGATCAGCGTCATCGCCGCCTCACGCTCCTTGCCCGGGTCGTACCAGCTGTTTGCCCAGATCACCCGCACCTCGACGTTCGGGTTGACGCTGCGCGCGCCCAGGGTGAACGCGTTGATGCCCTGCAGCACCTCGGGGATCGGAAAGGCGCCGACATAGCCGAGCACGTTCGACTTCGTCATCTTGCCGGCGATCACGCCATTGAGGTAACGCCCCTCGTAGAAGCGCGCGTTGTAGGGCGAGAAGTTCGTCGCCGACTTGTAGCCGGTGGCGTGCAGGAAGGTGACGTTGGGGAACTGGCGGGCGACGCGCTCGACGTAGTTCATGTAGCCGAAGCTGGTGGCGAACACGATCCTGCTGCCGCTGGCGGCGAATTCCCGGATCACGCGCTCGGCGTCGGCGCCTTCGGCGACGTTTTCGACGTAGCGGGTCTCGATCCTGCCGCCGAGCGCCTTCTCGAGCGCCTTGCGGCCTTCTTCCTGCTGGTAGGTCCAGCCGGCGTCACCGATCGGGCTGACGTAGACAAACCCGATCTTCGCCGGGGTTTCTGCATGGACGGCGAAGGGCAGGGTGACGGCGACGGCGAGGGCGGCGGCAGACCGCATGAACTGGCGGCGATGGGGCATCGTGGACTCCTCGGGAGGCTGGAGATTCGGCTCGGGCGCCGATTGTAGCGGCTTAGGATCGATGTGGGCGCGCGCGGAGCGCAGCTCATTCCGGCGTGGCGGCGAGCGAAGCATGGTTCGCAGCTTTTGCCGCGCCTACAGCAACCACCATGGTTCGCAGCTTCCGCCGCTCCTACATAGACCACCGTGCTCCGCGGCTTTTGTAGGAGCGGCGGAAGCCGCGAACTTTTGCAGCGAGTCGGCAGGTCGAAGGCTCAGGCCGTGGTGGCGTGCACGCATTCGCGGACGAGGCCCGGCCCGCGGTAAATCAGGCCGCTGTACAGCTGGACCAGCGTCGCGCCGGCCTCGAGCTTGGCGCGCGCCTGCGCACCCTCGAGCACGCCGCCAGCGGCGATGATCGGCAATTCACCGCCAAGTGCAGCGGTGAGCCGACGCACCACCGCGGTGGAGGCCTCGAACACCGGCGCGCCCGACAGGCCGCCCTGCTCGCTGGCATGCGCCAGTCCCTGCACCTTGTCGCGCGCGATCGTGGTGTTGGTGGCGATCACGCCGTCGATGCGATGGCGGCGCAGCGCGTCGGCGATGATCACCACCTGGGCGTCGTCGAGGTCGGGGGCGATCTTTAGGGTCAGGGGCACATAGCGGCCGTGGGTGTCGGCGAGCCGGGTCTGTGCCGCCTTGAGGCGGCCGAGCAGGTCATCGAGCTCGGATTCGCCCTGCAGCTGGCGCAGGTTCTTCGTGTTCGGCGACGAGATGTTCACCGTGACGTAGCTCGCCAGCGCATAGACCTTGTCGAGGCAGGCCAGGTAGTCGTCGGCCGCGCGCTCGATCGGGGTGTCGAAGTTCTTGCCGATGTTGATGCCGAGGATTCCGCTGTACCTCGCGGCACGCACGTGGGCAAGCAGCGCGTCGACGCCGTGGTTGTTGAAGCCCATGCGGTTGATGATGGCGTGCGCCGCCGGCAGGCGGAACATGCGCGGGCGCGGATTGCCCGGCTGCGCGCGCGGGGTGACGGTGCCTATCTCGAGGAAGCCGAATCCGAGGCGGGCGAGGCCGTCGATGGCCTCGCCATTCTTGTCGAGACCGGCGGCGAGTCCGATCCGGTTCGGGAAGCGCAGGCCCATGACCTCGACCGTGGCCGCAGGCTCGGCTGCGCCTGGGGGCAGCAGCATGCCGGCGTAGTGCAGGCCCTGGAGGGTCAGGTTGTGGGCAGTCTCGGGGTCGAGGGTGAACAGCAGGGGACGGGCAAGTTCGTAGAGCATCGGGCGATTGTAGCGAGTCGGGTTGCGGGCCGGCACACGAATACGGTGGCGGTCCGGGTGCGGGGCGCGCGCGCTCAGCCCCGTGGTGGGGCGGGCGCGGTGGGCAGGGCTTGCCAGGTGCCGTCGATCAGCGCTTCGAGCGGATTGAAGCGCGCCTTGTAGGCCATCTTCGGGCTTTGTTCGATCCAGTAGCCCAGATAGACGTGGGGCAGACCGAGCACGCGACAGGCCTCGATCTGCCACAGGATGCCCCAGGTGCCGAGGGCGCTGCGCGGCTGGTCGGGGTCGTAGAAGGTATAGACGCTCGACAACCCGTCACTGAGGCGGTCGATCACGCTCACCATGCGCAGGATGCCGTGGCTGCGAAACTCGATCAGTCGCGTGTCGACATGACTTTGCAGCAGGAAGTGCGCGTACTGCTCGCGGTTGTCCAGATCCATGCCACCCCCCGAATGGCGTGCGGCCTGGTAGCGCTGGTAGAGCTGATAGTGTTCCTCGGCGAACTCGAGCGGGCGTTCGATCGGGATCAGCTCGGCATGGCGAGCCCACGCGCGGCGCTGGCTGCGGTCGGGGCGGAAGCGTTCGACCGGGATGCGCACCGGCACGCAGGCCTGGCACTGGTCGCAATAGGGGCGGTAGGTGAACACCCCGCTGCGGCGGAAGCCGCGGCGCACCAATTCACTGTAGATCTGTGGGTCGATCAGGTGTGCGGGCGTGGCCACCTGCGAGCGCGCGCTGCGCCCGGCCAGGTATGAGCAGGCGTAGGGCGCGGTGGCGTAGAACTGGATCAGCGCGTAGGGGTAGTCCTGTTTCATTGCGTGCGGTGTGCAGACTGCACCTGAACTTCAGTTCCACTCGAAATCGTGCATCGCGTCCGCAGCCCAGCGCTGCGGCGGCGGCCCTTCCGTGGCCCACTGGCGCAGCGCGGCGGTGAAGCGTGCGCGTGTCACCTCGCGGGCGCCCATCGACAGAAGATGGGCGGTGGTCATCTGGCAGTCGATCATGCCATAGCCACGGTTCGAGAGCAGCCGGGCGAGGTGGGCGAGGGCGACCTTCGACGCATCGGTCTCGAGCGCAAACATCGACTCGCCAAAGAACACGCGACCGATCGCCATGCCATACAAACCGCCCACCAGGCGGCCTCCTTTCCAGCATTCGACACTGTGCGCGTGGCCCAGTTCATGCATGCGCAGGTAGGCCGCCTGCATCGCTGGCGTGATCCAGGTCCCCGGGGCAGGTGGGCGAGGTGCGGCACAGCCACGCAGCACAGCGGCAAAATCGGTGTCGGCGCGGACCTCGAAGCTCCGACGGCGCAGCGTCTTGCGCAGCGAATGGCTGATGTGGACCTCATCCGGCACCAGCACCAGGCGGGGGTCGGGTGTCCACCACAGGATCGGTTCGCCTTCGCTGAACCACGGAAAGATGCCGCGATGATAGGCCGCGAGCAGCCACGGCTGGCTCAGCGCGCCGCCGGCGGCGAGCAGGCCGTTTGGTTCGCGCAGCGCGCGCTCGTCGGCCGGGAAGACCGGCTCGGCGCCCAGCCAAGGAATCATGTCGCGAGGGCTTCCGGATGCGCGGGGTGAGCGGATCCGGTGTGTTCGTCCTGGAAGGTGACCACGTGATCGACGTCGAGCCGGATGCCGATGCGCTCGCCGAGCGCATGGTTGTGGTGGCTGGGAACGAGCGAGAGCACGCGGGCGCCGCCTTCGAGGCGCAGGGTGTACAGGATGTCGGCGCCGCGGAAGGCCTTGTGCACCACCTCGGCGCGCAGCGCGCTGGCGTCGTCGTGCACGAGGTCGTCGGGACGCAGCAGCACGTCGACCGGGCTGCCCTGCACGCAGCCGGCGCAGTCGGCGCAGCACACCAGCGGCACCGCGCTGTCGAGCACGCCGAGCTCGATCTGTACCTGGTGGTCGTTGAGCACCTTGCCGCGCAGGAAGGCGCCCTGGCCGATGAAGTCGGCGACGAAGCGGTTGGCCGGGCGGTGGTAGAGGTTGTAGGGCGTGTCCCACTGCTGGATGCGGCCCTCGTTCATGATGCCGATATCGTCGGCGACCGCGAACGCCTCGTGCTGGTCGTGGGTGACGAGGATCGCGGTGGTGTGGGTGGCCTTGATGATCTCGCGCACCTCGTACGACAGGCGCTCGCGCAGTTCGACGTCGAGGTTGGAGAAGGGCTCGTCGAGCAGCAACAGGCTGGGCTTGGGCGCGAGGGCGCGGGCGAGCGCAACACGTTGCTGCTGGCCGCCGGACATCTCGTGCGGAAACTTGCCGCCCTGGCCGGACAGGCCGACCAGCGCGAGCAGCTCCTCGACGCGGGTGCGGCGCGCGGCGGCATCGTCGTGGCGCAGGCCGAAACCGATGTTGTCGGCGACCGAGAGGTGAGGAAACAGCGCATAGTCCTGAAACACCATGCCGATGCGGCGGCGTTCGGGCGGCACCATGTGCGTCGGCGTGCTGACCACCTGGCCGTCGAGGCGGATCTCGCCGGCCGCCAGGCGCTCGAAGCCGGCGATGCAGCGCAGGACCGTGGTCTTGCCGCAGCCCGAGGGGCCGAGCAGGCAGCCGATGCGGCCCTGGTCGAGCTGCAGCGACAGTTGGCGTACGACGACGTGGGCGCCGAAGGCGAGGTCGATTCGGGATAAGTCGAGGTGGGACATCTCGGTCGGGAAAAGCGTGTGATCGTGGGGCGGTTCGCCGCCGTCTCGAGGGACACTCTGGGAAAGGCTCGCGGCTTGCGCCGCTCCTGCGGCAAACCCCGGGTCTACCGAGCCTCGCCACACTGCGGGTCGGCGTGATGGCCCGGTGAAGCTGCGCAGGTGGTCGGCTAGAGGAATTATTGCACCCCGGTGTTCCAAATGCGATCAATTATAATTCGCCGCGCAAGGGGGCGCCGATTTCCGGCGCCCGTCCGGATCACGGGAACGGGATGAGCTCAACAATGGGTCGGGGCGCGGCGCGCATGCAGGGAACTTCGCTGACGGTCGTCGCCGTGATGGTGGCGGCGTTGATTGCCGCGCCGGTGCTGTCGGTGTTCTCCAACGTGTTCGTCGGCGAGACCGGCGGCACCTGGTCGCACCTGGCCGACACGGTGCTCGGCGAGTTCCTGTTCAACACCCTGGTGCTGTGCCTCGGGGTGGGGCTCGGGGTGTCCTCGATCGGCGTGACTGCGGCCTGGCTGACCACCATGCTCGATTTTCCCGGGCGCCGCTTCATGGAGTGGGCGCTGGTGCTGCCGCTGGCGATGCCGGCCTACGTCATGGCCTATGTCTACACCGACTTCCTCCAGTTCGTCGGGCCGGTGCAGGGCTGGCTACGCGAGACCTTCGCGTGGCGACGCGGTGACTACTGGTTTCCCGACGTGCGCACCGTGGGTGGGGCGGTGGCGATGTTCATGTTCGTCCTGTATCCCTATGTGTACATGATCGCGCGCAGCGCCTTCCTCGAGCGTGCCGGCGGCATGCTCGAGGCCGGGCGCACGCTCGGCCTGGGGCCGTGGGGCTCATTCTTCCGCGTATCCCTGCCGCTGGCGCGACCGGCGGTGGTGGCGGGCACCGCGCTCGCGCTGATGGAGACGCTGGCCGACTTCGGCACGGTGTCGTATTTCGGCGTGCAGACCTTCACCACCGGCATCTACCGTGCTTGGTTCTCGCTCGGCGACCGGATCGCGGCCGCACAGTTGTCGGCCGCGTTGCTCGCGTTCGTGATCCTGGTGCTCACCTTCGAGCGCCTGTCGCGCGGGCGGGCGCGCTTCAACAACACTTCACGCCAGGCGGCGATGCCAATGCGCCTGCGCCTGCCACTGCCGCTCGGCCTGCTCGCCGCGTTCGCGTGCTTCATGCCGCTGCTGTTCGGTTTCCTGCTGCCGGCGGGGCTGCTGTTGCGGATGGCTTTCCTCGAAGGCGATGCCCAGTTCGGCGCGCGCTTTGTCGAGCTCGCGCGCAACAGCTTCGTGCTCGCCGCGTTCACCGCAGGGGCAGCGGTGCTGCTGGCGGTCCTGCTTGCCTATGCGGCGCGGCTGGCGCGCTCGCGGCTGCCGCAGGTGCTCAACCGCATCGTCGGCCTTGGCTACGCGGTGCCAGGCTCGGTGATCGCGGTCGGTGTGCTGATCCCGCTCACCCGAGTGGACAACTGGCTTGCGCAGTGGTGGGAGGCGGCCTTCGGCAGCAACCCCGGGCTGTTGCTGACCGGCGGCATCGCCGCGCTGATCTACGCCTATCTCGCGCGTTTTCTGGCGGTGGCGTTGCAGACGGTCGAGTCCAGCCTGGGCAAGATCACCCCCAGCATGGACGACGCCGCGCGCAGCCTTGGCTTCGGCAAGTGGGCGACGCTGCGCCGGGTGCACATGCCGATGCTGCGTGGCAGCCTGCTCACCGCCGGCCTGCTGGTGTTCGTGGATGTGATGAAGGAGCTGCCGGCGACGCTGGTGATCCGCCCGTTCAATTTCGACACCCTGGCCACCCAGGCCCACACGCTGGCGGCGGACGAACGTCTGGCGGAGGCTTCGACCGCGGCGCTGATCATTGTCGTGGTCGGGCTGCTGCCGATGTTCTGGATCTCGCGCCAGATCCTGCGTGTGCGCCGCCGGCAGTCGTGACGGCACGCAGGCGCCGGCGGGAAGCGACGACCGGCACCGCATGAGGCGCGCTGCGCCAGGGCAGGGTCAGGACGCGCGCGCGATCGGCGCGAGAGCGGCGCTGCGTCAGGCGAGGTTGCGGCCAAGCAGGCCGAGCAGTCTCGGCAGGCAGATCGACGCGAGGTCGTACCGTGCGACGATCGTCGCGCGGGCAGCCTCCCGCAGCGGACGATATTGGTCCGGGTGTGCAAGCGCATTGGCGATACGGGTGGCGAGCTGATCGGGGTCGAAGAAATCCACCAGGTGCCCGTTGCGCCCGTCCTCGATGACTTCTTCCACGGGCGCCGTCCTCGATGCGAGCAGCAGGCAGCCGGCGGACATGGCTTCGAGCATCGACCACGAGAGCACGAACGGATAGGTCAGGTAGACGTGCGCCGCCGAGACCTGCAGGACGCGGAGGTAGTCGGCATAGGCCAGCTTGCCGACGAGGAAAACCTTGCTCCAGTCGACCCTGTCCTGCACCTCGGCGCAGTAGCGCTGGCGATAGGTCTGCCCCTGTGGCGGGCGTTTGCCGTAGCTGACATCGTCACCGCCCACGATGACGACCCGCGCCCCCGGTCTCATCGCCTGCAGCGCGGGCAGCATGCGCATGAAGGTGTGGTAGCCGCGGTAGGGTTCCAGATTGCGCGCCACGTAGGTCACGACCTCGTCCCCGGCGCGCAGGCGCTGGCCGTTGATCTCGATCCAGGCCTGCGGGTCGGGTTTCACCACCACGGTGTCGATGCCCTCGTGGACAACGTCGATCTTGTGCTGGAGCTCGGTCGGGTAGCGTGACTGTTGCCAGTGCGTGGGCGAGAGGCCGCGGTCGCAAGCGACAAGGCTGTGCAACTGGGTGCTGTTCTTGATGCGGATACGCAACTGGTCGTCCAGCGTGGCCGGAAACTCCGGGTCGAAGCCGACGTCGCCGCCGCTGCCGTGGTAGTAGTACTCGAAGTACTGGATGATCCTGGCTTCGGGAAACACGTCCTTGAGGAACAAGCCTTCGCCCCAGCCCGGGTGGGCCACCACGACGTCGGGGTGGAAGCCCTCGCGGTCGCGCAGCGTCAGGAGCAGGCGGGCGATGCTCTGGCCGCGGCGGATGTGGCTCTCGAAGTCGCGCAGGTAGTGATGGGTTGCGGGCTGTGCCTGGCCATGGGGCTGGTAGGCGAGTACGCGGATGCGCGGATGAAGCGCCGGGCGCCCCTTCAGGTTGCGCTCCTCGCCGACGCCGACGACCTCGTGGTCCGGATTGTCGGCGAGCGCGCGCCCCACGTGGCGGAACTGGGCAGGGAAGTTCTGGTGGATGAAGAGGTAACGCATCCGATGCGCAGCCATGTCACGCCCTTGGGGCAAATCAGAGGATGAAGTCGGCGGCGCTCAGCGCGCTGACGCCAGTGAGCTGGATGGCGAACTCCGCGGTCGAATCCGCGTCGATGTTGCCATACAGAACGCCCGACGCGAGCTTGAGCTGACCGGCGGCGGTAAAGCCTGCGCTGGCAGCGATCAGGGTGCCGCGGAAGGCATCGTTGGTGGTGGTCGCGGTGTTGGCGTCGAGCGTCGCCAAGTCGATCCTGTCGTGGCCGCGAATGAAGTCGGCGATGACGTCCCGGGTGGTGCTTGTGGTGCACATTTCGGACAGCGCGTTGAAGTCGAAGACGTCGTTGCCGCTGCCGCCGGTCATGGCGTCCTTGCCGGTGCCGCCGATCAGCCGGTCGTTGCCCGAACCGCCTGACAGGGTGTCGTTGCCCGATCCACCGCTGAGGGTGTTGTTTCCGGACGACCCGGTGAGCTTGTCGCCCTTGCTCGAGCCGCTGAGATGCTCGAAACCCGACAGTGTGTCGGTGCCCGAGCCCCCCGTGACCTGAGGCGACGTGCTCGCGAGGCTGACCGTGACCCCGACGGTGCTGGCAGCGGCGAGGCCGTTGGCGTAGCTCAGGGTGTCGGTGCCCGTGCCGGCGCTGATGAGGTTGTTGCCCGACCCGGCGTGGATCACGTTGTTATGGCCGTTGCCGGTGAGAGCGGCGGTGCCGGTGCTCATGATGCGGGCGTTCTCGACGTTGCTGCGCAGGGTGAGGCTCGAGAGGTAACTGTAGACGGTGTCGGTGCCTTCGGCGGCTGCCTCCGTGATGAGGTCTCCGCGGTCGCGCAGATGATAGGCGTCGTTGCCTTTGCCGCCGATCATGGTGTCCGCGCCGGCGGCACCGTCGAGGGTGTCGTTGCCGGCCGCACCGAGCAGGCGGTTGGCGCCCGGGTTGCCGAACAGCTTGTCGCCCGCAGCGCTTCCGGTGAGCTCGAGATTGGCGACGCCGAGCAAGGTGGCGGTGGTGGCGCCCGAGAGGAGGGTGAGGTTTGCCGAGCTCTTGAGGTGCAATCCGTCCACCAGGTCGACCTTGGCGTTGCCGCTGGCAAGATCCACGCTGAAACGCACGTCGGTCGCGCCCGCCCGGGAAAAGGCGGCGTCGACGGCGGCCGCCGGCGTCACCCCCAGCGCATAGCCCCCGGCAGCGGCCGATGTGGTCTGGGCCGCGGCCGCGCGCAGGGCGAATCCGGCGACCCCTTCGCCGATGGAGTAGAAGGCATCCTTGTTGGCGTCGCCATAGACGACGCCGGTGATGAAGGCCTGGGTGCCCGAGCGGGCAAAATTCTCGGTGAGCATCGAGGCGTTGTAGGTCCTGCCATCGGTAAACTGCCCGGCCTCCTGGCCGACGCCGATCTCGGCAAAGTCGCCCTTGAGGATGTTCACCCTGTGGCCGGGACTGAGAAACAGCCCCTGGTGATGGCCGTCGATCGCGCCGTTGAGCGTGATCGGGCCAGTGCTGCCCGACCAGGAGACATTCTCGCCCCAGGTCCACGACCCGGTGAAGGCATACCCCGCTGCCTCCATCCGCTGCCCAGGGGTGCTGCCATCGATGCCGACGTGCGCGAAGGTGTCCGCGTCCAGCATCCAGCGCGAATGTGCGGCGGCGGCGTTGTTCAACAAGGTGTTCGGTGCCAGCACCTGGCGCGCGCTGCCGTCGAGTTGCCCCGACTGCAGGCCCTGGTTGAGATCGATGCCGAATCGACGCGCCTCGCCCAGGGGGTCGAGGCGGGCACGATTGATCATTTCGACGAGATATTGTTCGGCGGGTGTCATGGTGAGTTGGCCTGAATGCTGACGTTCGGGCACGGTAATGGGCGGCCGGGCCAGCCCGACCGCCCATTACCGATTCAGGGCCTGGGCCCGGCGGTCAGAACAGCGAGAAATCGGACGCGACGAGGCTGGCGTCACCCGCGACCACGCCGATCAGCTTGACCTCCGCCCCAGTGACGACGGCATCCGTGTTCGCCGAGACGAACTGGAAGATGGCCGAGTCCTCGCCGTCGTTGAGGACGAAGAGCCGTTCGTCACCCAGCGCGAAACTCGCATCGGCGCTGCCGAGGGCGGTTGCGACCTGAAGGGTGGTGACGTAGGTATTGATGCCAGAGTACGCGCCATAGCTGAATTCGACGCCGACATCCCCCGAGAAGATCACCAGCTCCGCCGCCTTCGAGAAGGTCGTGGTCGGCGACACATAAGCCGTTCCCGCGGTCGCCGTGGCCGACGTCAAGGTGGTGTCACCATTGCCGACCAACGCCTTGCTGACACTCAACTTGTCGCTGCCACTTGCGAAGTCGGCGACGAGGTGACCCGTGGCGAAATATTCCTGCGAATATTGGGCGGTAGCCCCATACGCCTCACTGAAGCGGAAGGTGTCGTTACCCGCACCGCCCTTCAGATCGTCGCCGCTGATGTTGTAGGCGGACAGCGACACGGCCTGACCGGTCGCGTTCAGCACATCGTTGCCATCCCCGCCTTCCAGCGTGTCGTTGCCGGCCCCACCATCGAGCGTGTCGTTACCTGTGAGCGTATCGCCGGTATAAGCGCCGCTGCCGCCGTAGAGGTGGTCGTTGCCATCGCCGCCGATCAGGCTGTCGCCACCCGCATTGCCATAGATGTAATCATCGCCGGAGCCACCGTTTACGGTGTCGGCGCCATCGCCGCCGGTGAGGCTGTCCGAGTCGTTTCCGCCATTGATGCTGTCGTTACCCCCGCCGCCATAAAGGGAGTCGTTGCCGGAGAGGCCGCTGATCGTGTCGTTGCCCGCGCCGCCACCGAGCAGATCGTTCCGCATGTCCACACCGTTCATCGCAACGGACGCCGTTCCCGTGTAGTACAAGCCCTCGATATTGGCGTAACTGCTGCCCAGGCTGGTGATGGACGCTGAGCGAATGGCGTCGCCGTCACCTCCGGTGCTGGTTTCAACGATGACGTCGCCGGTGCCGATCTCGTAGACATCATCGCCATCCCCGCCGACCAGCGAGTCGGTGCCTGCGCCACCGATCAGGGTATCCGCCCCATTGCCACCGTAGAGGGTGTCATTGCCACTGCCGCCGTCGAGCAGGTTCTCTGCGCTGTTGCCGGTCAGGGTGTTGGCCAGATCGTTGCCGATCAGATTGCCGGAAAAACCATAGTAATTCCCCGCACCAAAACTGGCTGCGACACCGGCGGCCGTCAGGCGGCTGGTCAGGCTGGAGAGCTCGGGGAGTCCCGTGTAGTAGTCACTCAACTTGGCCCTTTCGATGCCGGCGTAGTCCTCGAGGGACAGCGTGCCGTCAACCAGGGAGATCACGGTGTCGGTGCCACCGCTATCACTCACGGTGCTCGACCTGCTCTGGATGATGTAGGTGTCGTCACCCAGGCCGCCCAGCAGTGCATCACCGGCAACGAAACTGCCCGAGTCATCACTGCCGATGAGTGTGTCGTTACCCGCCCCTCCATCCAGCACATCGTCGTTCGGCGCGACGTTGTAATAGTAGTTGGCGCTCAGCAGGATTGGCGACCCGATCGGACCCTCTCCGCTGCCAATGAGGATGTCGTTGCCACCCATGCCGGAGAGAAAATTTTCGTTCTCGTTACCAATGATTATATTGTTGCCTGCCGAACCTTCGCCGACCCAGCTATTGTTGGTGAGCAGCAGGTTATTCACGTTCGTGTATTTCGTGTTGCTCAGCTTGATGTCGATGCCGCTGTAAATCCAGTCATTGGCGCCGCCGCTGCTATCGAGACCTTCAGTGACTTTGTCGACCGCATCGTTGATCACGTAGCGATCGTCGCCCGCGCCGCCGACCAGGGTATCCGTTCCGGCGCCTCCGATGAGGTAGTCGTTACCGTTGCCCGAGACAATGGAATCGTTGCCCGCCGCGCCATCGATGGTGTCATTGCCGTTGAGCGCGTTGATGGTGTTGTTGCCGCTTCCGCCAATAATGTAGTTATTGAGATTGTTACCGGTCAGAGTTGAGGTGTCCGTACCGGTGTAGGTGAGATTCTCGATCGTGGTTGCGAAGTTGGCACCGGAGGCGGTCGTGGCGATGCTCTTGATGGTGCCACTCAGGGTGTCCGTGCCTTCGTTGGCATTCTCGAAGATCTTGTCGGTGCTATTGACCAGATAGGTGTCGTCGCCGACACCGCCGTACATGCTGTCAGCGCCCGCACCACCGCCGAGGGTGTCGTTGCCAGCCAATCCGTAGAGCTTGTCGGCCGTGGAACTGGTCGACGTGACGGCGTTGGAGGACGCGTTGCCAGTCAGGATCGCTGCCGTAGTGCCGGTGTAGCGCAGACCTTCGAAGTTGACGTACTTGCCAAGGTTCAGGCTCTTGACGGTGCCTGTCGACTGGATGGTGTCGAAACCGCGGTTGACGCCTTCGAGGGTCTGGTCAGCGGCGGCGTTGACGATGTACAGGTCGTCACCCGTACCTCCGGCCATGGTGTCGCCGCCGGTGCCGTTGGCGCCGCCGTCGAGCGTGTCGTTGCCTGCGCCGCCGGAGATCAGGTCGTCGCCGCCCATGCCGCGCAGGTTGTCGGCGCCCTGGCCGCCCTCGATGGTGTCGTTGCGGGCATTGCCGGTGATGATGTTCGCGAGGTTATTACCCTGCAGGCGCGCACCGAGGGTGCCGGTGTAGGTGAGGTTTTCGATGCCGTAAAAATCGCGCAGCGAGTAAACCCCCGCCGCGTCGAGATATGAGGTTTGAACGGTGTCGGTGCCGCCAGTGGAGACATAAAACGCGCTGTCATAAGGCGAGGAAGTGTCTGCCGCGTAGGGATCCTCGATCGCGACTGAAGCGTGACGGACGATATAGGTGTCGTTGCCGGCTCCACCGGACAAGGTGTCACCGATTGCGGTGCTGGTCAGCGTATCAGCCCCGGTTGTTCCTTTCTTCAGAATGCCCATGGCATTTTCCTTGAGGGTTTGGCGAGAGTCGATTCCATGCCACTGCTGCGGGATTGTCAATACGGCAGGCAGCTCTCGTCGAGGTTGTGGATGATCGATTCCGCTGCACTCGAATGCGACGCCGGGGTGATGTGGCGTCGCTGCGAGGCCAGCTCGAAAAAGATCACGGGCTTGCAACGGGTTAAAGCATGAAATCCGGGCCCGCGAGGGCGCTCACGCCGGTGAACCGTACCGAGAACTCGGCGGCCGTGTCGGCATCTGTGCTGCCGTAAAGGATGCCGTACCCGTTCGCGCTGCTGTACTCATAGCGCAATTGTCCAGTGGCATCGGTCGTGCTGAAGGCGCTGGCGCCGATGAAGTCGAACGCCTGATCGCCCGCCTGCGCAGCTCCGGCATCGATCGCAGACAGGTCGATGATGTCTCCGTTAACCGTGGCGGAGTTCCGCGTGAAATCCTTGATCAGGTCGCGGGTGGAACTGGTGGTGCCGCTCTCGTTCAGCGCGTGGACGTGGAAGTAGTCACGGTCGGCGCCGCCGGTCAGCACATCGCGACCGATACCGCCCGTCAGGTGATCCATTCCAGCGTCCCCCATCAGGCTGTCGTTGCCCGCGCCGCCCTGAAGGAAGTCCATCCCCGCGCCGCCCTTGATGGTGTCGTTGCCGGCGGCGCCGTTGAGATAGCCGTTGTTTGCGGACGAGCCGACGATGTAATCGGCCAGCCGGCTACCATCGATATTCTCGATGTTCCGCAGCGTGTCCGTGTGGCGCCAGTTGTCCCGGGCGGTGCCCGCGCTCACCGTCAGGCCGCTCACGGAGAGCGCGGCGGCGGACAGGTTCACGATCGCGCCGTAGGGGGCCTCGTCGTCGTCGACGCTATAGGCCGCGGTGTCGCTCGATCCGGTGCCTCCGTCGATGGTGTCGTTTCCACGGCCGCCGCCGAACCACTCGTAGATCGTGTCCGAGTCTGTGTCGTCACGGCCCCGGTAGTAGTCGGCAAATTCCGACCCCGACAGGCTCAGGTTCTCGTCGTACAGCATGAGGGTGTCCCGGCCGCCCCAGCCGTCCTTGGCGGTGCCGCGGGCGACGTTGTACGTCGTGGTCCCGAGGGTGACGGTCAGCGCGGCGCGCCCGAGATTGACGATGACACCCGCCGGGTCGTCGTAATACCCCATCGAGGCCCAGTAGTTCGACCCGCCCGGGCTGCCACCGTCGATAGTGTCGTTTCCCTTGCCGAGGTAAAGGCTGGTGTTGCTGTCGCTGCGGCCGAGCATGAAGTAGTCGGCGAAATTCGTGCCGTTGATGTCCTCGATCGAGCTCAGCGTGTCCGTCGTCTGCGTGGCCGTCTCGAACACCCGGTTTGCGGCGATCAGCCGGTTGTCCCAGGCCTGTGTCTGGCCGCTCAGATTGACGAATATGCCGGCGGACTGATCCTCGTAGTAGACCCCGTCGTGCCCGGCGCCGCCCGACAGCTTGTCGCTGCCCGCGCCGCCATGGAACTCGTCGTCATGGACGCCGCCCGTGATGACGTCGTTGCCGGCGCCGCCTTCGATCTCGTTCTCGCCGTCGCCGCCTTGAATGGTGTCGTTGCCGGCGCCCCCCCAGATCAGGTCGCCACCCGCCGCGCCGGAAATCGACTCGGCCGCAGCGGTGCCGACGATGAAGTCGGCCGCCGCGGTGCCGGTGAGGCCGCTCTGGAAGGTGAACGGACCCCAGTCCTCGTCGCCGCCAAGACGCTCGATACGGCTCGCTGTGCCGTCGTACTGTTTCTCGACGATCAGCTTCCCGGCGCTGAAGAAGTCGAACACCAGGTTCGTGCCGCTGCGGTAGATGTCCAGCCCGGAATAAAGGCCGCGCGGATCGAGAAAGTCCAGGGTGTCCGACCCGCCAGTGTCGCGAACGGTGTCGGTTCCCCCGCCGAGGGCGTATCGATAGGTGTCGTTGCCGAGGTAGCCCGTCAGGAGGTCGTTGCCCGTCCCGCCGGAGAGCGTGTCATGGTTGTTGGTGCCGGTGGTTGCCACGATGGCGTTCTCTCGAAGGATCAGTCGGTGAGTCAAAGGCCGACCCACGGAGGCGTGTCACGAATACGTGCATCGCAACACGGCGCGGGCGGGGTGGGCAAACGGTTCGAAAGGGCCGGCGCGCAGCGCATCACGAAGTGATGCAGGTTTTCGCAATCGCGCCGAGGCTCCGGTCGGGCATTTGAGCTGCACCGGGCTGAAATCGGCTTCCTCCCTTCAATAATCTGGTTGCCGGCCAAGCGAACCGGGCCTCCACGCGGACCCGTGTCGCAAGCCCGGGTCAATTGCCACGCTTCAGATACCCCTTCACCGAACTGCGCACCAAGACGCACTAGACGAGCACGAAGTCGGCGCTGGTCAGTGCCAGGTCGACGCCGACGAGGGCGATCTGGACCGATCCGCCTGCCGCGCTTCCATTTGCATCATAGAAGAGTTCTCCCGTGTCCTTCTCGTAAATGATGTAGTCGTTGCTGTCCTGCGCCAGGCCGGTCGTGTTGGCCTTGAAGTAGGCCGCGTTGATCGCGCCGGTCGTGCCGGTGCCGAACCTGGTGAAGAGCGAGTTCTCGAACTGAATGGTGTCGTCGGCGACCGAGAAGTCCCTGATCCGGTCGATGTTGGGCGTTGTGCCTGTGCCCAGTGCCGTATCGAAGCGGAAGAGATCCTTCCCCGTGCCGCCGTAGAGGATGTCGTTCCCGGCGCCCCCGCGCAGCAGATCGTTGCCGGCATCGCCATAGAGCGTGTCATCGTCGCCGCCGCCGCTCACGGTGTCGTTGCCGCTGCCGCCGCGGATGAGGTTGGCAGCGCTGTTGCCGGTGAGGCTGTCGCTGTTGGCCGAGCCGGTCAGGTTCTCGAAACCCGAGATCGTGTCGGTGCCGGAGCCTCCGGTGCCCTGGGCGCTGGTGGTGGCCAGGCTCACGCTGACGCCGCTGGTGCCGTTGGCGCCGTAGGCGTAGGAGAGGGTGTCGGTGCCGCTGCCGCCGGTCATGAAGTTGTTGCCCTTGCCGGCATGGATCACATTGTTCAGGCTGTTGCCGGCGAGGCTGGCAACGCCCGTGCTCATGATGCGGCAGTTCTCGATGAAGTTGCCCAGGGTGCAGGCGGACAGATAGGCGTGCACCGTGTCTTTGCCACCGGCGTCCGTCGTGCTGGTGGTCGTGGTGGTCTCGTAGACGCGGTCGCCGGTGTGGTCGACGTAGTAGGTGTCGTTGCCCGAGCCGCCGAGCATCTTGTCGGCGCCCGCACCACCGAGCAGCTTGTCCGCGCCCGCGCCGCCGCTGAGGACGTTGTTGGCGGTGTTCCCGGTGAGTACATTGTTCAGGGCGTTTCCGGTTCCGTTGATGGCTCTGGTACCGGAAAGCGTCAGATTCTCGAGGTTGCTTCCCAGCGTGTAACTGATGCTGCTCTGAACGAGATCGATGCCGCCGTTTGCCATCTCGGTGATGACGTCGTTGCGCGCAATCACATAGACATCATCACCGGAGCCCCCTTCCAGCGTATCCCTGAGCAGGGGGTTGGAGACGCGGAACACATCGGTCGTGGTGCCATTGCCGTCGGTTGCGGCCAGGTTGCTGGCGCTGCTCTCGAATACGATCCAGTCGCCGCCCGCGGAGATCTCGGGGTTGCCTGAGACCTGGTTGGCTTGGGCGCCCGGCGGTCGCGAGACCAGCGTAATCGCGCCAGTGTGCAGATCCCTTACAAAGATGTCGTCATAGCCGTTGCGGTCGCCCGCGACCAGCGGCGTACTCGCGTCTCCACTGCGGAATACCACCCATCGCCCATCGCCCGACACCGATGGACCGTAACTGCTGACCGCGTGTTGACCACCGTCGGCCCGGGTCGATACGCGCGCGAAGCTTTCGTCAGCGAGGCTGAAGGCGTAAACGTCAATCGCGTTGTTGGTATCCCCCACGACCAGGGCTTTCTCAGTCTGAAACACGACAATGCCACCGTAAGCCTCGTCGTAGCCGACATCCGGGTTCAATGCGTCGAATCTGCCCCCCTTGCCGCCAGTGATGTTCGTGAGGCTGCCGTCCGAGCGGTCCCAGACATAGATATCGGTGGTCTGGCCGGCGTAAGTACCGCTCTCGGTTGCGGTGAGGTTGGTGGCCGCACTTGAGAACACGACGAAGCGCCCATCGCCGGAGATCTTCGCGTCGCGGCAGTCATGGTTGGCCTCCACGCTCGCAGCCCGTTGAAGAGATCCTGTGAGCATGTCCTTGACGAAAACGTCTTGGTAATTGCCATTCCCGCCTGGTGCAAGATTGGTGGCACGGCTTTGAAAGGCGACGTAGCGCCCGTCAGCGGAAAGGTCAGGCCAATCGTTGGCGCCGTTCGCGAGCACGCCAGCAGAGGTGCTGGAAACCACCTTGATCTCGGCGCTCTGCGTGCTGGCCAGGTAAATCGACCCCCACGCCTTGGGCTGCAATTCCGAGCCGCTCCAGAAGGCAAGCCAGCTGCCGTCAGCAGAAATCACCGGCCTTCCGCTGCCGGATAGGCCGAACTCGTCAGACGCAGTCTTGTGCTCGTTGGTGATGCTGGCGCTCGACAGGTCCTTGACGAAAACGTCGGTGCTGCTGTTCGACTGGCTTCCAAAACTGGTCCCCCCCCCTGGAATGCGACGAAACGACCATCTGCAGAGATCGTCGGGTTGAAGCTGCTGTTTGGGGAGCCGGTGCTGCCGGATCTCGAAACATGGTTGAGTGGAGTGAGCGCGTCGTTTCCCACGATGTAGTCCTGCCCACTGCCGGTCTGGACAAAATCGGCCCCGCCCAGCCCCCAGACCTGATGTCCCCCGGAAAACGTGGCGAGTTCGTAGTGTTGTCCATACCAGTCTGCGACCAAGGCGGTGGTCCCATCTCCGAGGAGAAGATGGCTGCCGTTCGAAAAGGTGATGTTTTCCATGGATAGCCGGCCTAAGACGACGCCATCCAGCCAGACGGACTTCCCCGCCTGGGCAAGCGTGAGGTTGCCGCTGGAGAGCTTCAGACGAACGCTGCTCGCATCGTAGGCCGCGCCATCGAAAGTCAGCTTGTCCGACTCGGGGTCGAACGACAGGTGCTGACCGTTGCCCAGCACGGAAAACGTCTAGATGCGTGCCATGTCTCGTCTCCTCAATGAGTGTTCCGGCTGCAGAGGCCAAGCGCCGCAAGTATGGCGCCCGCCCGCTGCGCTGCCCAACGTCAGAGTTGGCAGATCGATTCGTTTTGCCGGAGTTGACGAAAAGGCAACTCTCTTACACCAGGGGCCTACGGATTAACAGTCCGTCGAGAAGCCCTGCCGGGCGTCGGTCGCGGGCAAGAATACTCATGAAAAGATGGGCGATCCGGCGCCCCTCAGGTCTGACTTCATCACAACCAGACCCGGACCAGCGGGTCGTGGGATACGCGTGGATGCGCCGGGGATGAACCGGCAGGACCCGACGAGCGAGTCGCGTTTGATGGTCGCCGAATTGCAGATGGGCACACGTAGCGACCTCTTTTACATCCCAGCTCAGCGTTCCAGAAAGTCCCGTGGCAGGACAACCGGAATTCGGCGATAGGGGTTGAGCGTCAGCAAATCCTCATCGCTGCTGACCACGACATCGGCCGAGCAGGCAAGGGCCAAGGCCAGGAACTTGTTGTCACGCGGGTCGCGGCAAGGCTCCTGAAGCATCGTCTCGTCGGCCTCGGAAACGTGGAACAGGCGTGCGTGCCGTCGGTAGAGCTCGACGAATTGCATGCGCACCTCGCGGTCGAGGTATCGGTCGAACTTCTCCCGCGACATGACCTCGCCGAGCTCGGCAAGCGTCGAATCGGAGACGCACAGTTCGGCTTGCGCGATGGCCTTCAGAAAAGCCTGGCGCGGGATCGATGTGGGTCTTAGGGCTGCGCTGACGAGCGTGCTGGTGTCGAAGACGACCCGTTTAACGAAGTTCATTCACCATCCGCTGCACATCACTGTCAGACAGGTCGAGCGCCTCAGGCTTCAGGCGCGCATCCGCTGAGCGGAAGAAGGTCTCGAAATCGCTGACAACGCGTTCGCGCTGCGCTCGCACAGCCAGCAACTCCTTCATGTCTTCGGGTGACAGGACAAAGGCCACCGGGCGGCCTCGACGGGTGATGGTGACCGGTTCGCGCTGGGCGCTGTCGATCAATTCGCCGAAGCGATTCTGGGCCTCGACGGAGGTCACGGTACGCATGATTAGCCTCCTGGCTGAAATAGCTAGTATGGAGATTATAGGCAAAACAGGAGGCTTGATGAAAGGATGCAGTGGAAGTCGCTCGCGGGCCGGTGTCAATTACCCGACGATAGACACCCCCTTGCCAAGATTGACACCAGAGGGAAGGCGCTTAGTGTCACCCCAGGGCCTCCGCACTCGGAATGCATTTTCCCTGATCGCATAGCCACCTGGAA
>JBEOKH010000237.1:0-1759 GCA_040275625.1 Thauera sp.
CTGTATTTACGTACAGTATAGACCCGTTGGGGTGCCTGGCTGAGCATCGTTGCTAGTCAGGAACTACTTTCTCGTCGATGACGGCGAGACGCTTCATCACTGGATCGGCTACTTTGCCAGCGTGCTGATCGTCGCCCGCATCGTGTGGGGGTTCGTCGGCAGCGAATACGCACGCTTCACCAGCTTCTTCCCCACGCCCGCGCGCTTGCGTGCCCACCTGGCGGCCATCCGCAGCGGACAACCCGGCTTCCATCCCGGTCACAACCCGCTCGGGGCTGTCATGATGCTTGCGCTGATGGTGCTGGTGCTCGCGCTCGGCCTCAGCGGCTTTCTGCAGACCACCGATGCCTTCTGGGGTGAAGAGTGGCTACAGGAAGTGCACGAGATGCTGGCCTCGGCACTGATCGCTCTGGCGACCTTGCATGCGGCGGCCGCCATCATCATGGGGCGTCTCGAGGGCGTGAGTCTTGTCGCCGCGATGATTACCGGCGTCAAGCGTGCCCGACGCACAGCGCCGGGCGCTTCGGCGAGCGCGTCAGGCCCGGCGGCGACGGGTTTGCGCAGGAGCTGACTTGGGTGGGCGTTTTCGCGGCGCAGGCGCTCGACTCGCTCGCTCATGCAAAGGTGCAGGCACGATGCAAGCGAAACATTATTTCTGGCTATCCACCGCGGCGGCGCTGGTCACCATCGCGCTGAAGGCGCTGGCGTGGCAAATGACCGGATCGATGGGCCTGGCGTCGGACGCCATGGAGTCCTTCGTCAACCTGGCGGGTGCCACCTTCGCGCTCTGGATGATCACGATCGCCCGGGTGCCACCCGACGAGGACCACCCGCTTGGGCATGGCAAGGCCGAGTATTTTTCGAGCGGGTTCGAGGGCCTGCTGATCTTCGGCGCGGCCGGCGCGATCATCTGGTCGGCGACCGGGCGCCTTCTTGCGCCGACTCCGCTGGAAGCGGTGGGCCTGGGCCTGGCGGTTTCCGTCGGGGCCAGTGCGGTCAACCTCTTCGTCGCCCTGGCCATGCGGCGCGCGGCGCGGCGCTTTCGATCGATTGCGCTCGATGGTGGCGCGCGCCACCTGATGACCGATGTATGGACGTCGGGCGGCGTGATCACCGGCGTGGCCCTCGTCAGCGTTACGGGCTGGCTCTGGCTGGATGCCGTGGTGGCGATCGCCGTCGGCTTCCATATCCTTGCCGAAGGCTGGCACCTGATCCGCGCCTCGGCCCATGGCCTGATGGATGCGGGGCTCGAGAAGGACGATCTGGCGGTCGTGCAGGCGACATTGAACCAGCTCACCACGGCGGAGATCGGCTTCAGCAATCTTCGGACGCGCCGGGCGGGTGCGCAGAGCTTCGTCTATGTGGATGTGCGCGTGCCCGGGCAGTGGACGGTGGCGGTGACGCATCGCGAGCTGGATCGAATCGAGCGCGTGATCGCTGCCGCATTGCCCGAAACCGTGGTGTTTACCCACGCCGAGCCCGCCGACGGCGCCTCGATGCCGTGACATGGGGCAAGGCGCGGCGCCTTGCCCCTCCGCGCAGGATCAGGGATACAGCCCGCGCTCCGCGCGCGCTTCGAGCACGCGCGCGCAGGCGATGATGAAGGCGGCGGTGCGCAGCGACACCTGCTTCTCCTGGGCCACCTTCCAGATCGCGGTGAAGGCGGCGACCATGATGCGCTCGAGGCGCTCGTTGATCTCGTCCTCGGTCCAGAAGAAGCTGGAGAAGTCCTGCACCCACTCGAAGTAGGACACGGTGA
>JBEOKH010000238.1:0-12193 GCA_040275625.1 Thauera sp.
GATGTGGTGGCTGGGCTACCAGATGAGCGTGGCGGTGGCGGTGGGCTTCATCGCGCTCGCCGGGGTGGCGGCCGAGACCGGTGTGATCATGTTGATCTACCTCGACCACGCGTGGAAAGCGGTTCGCGTACGCCGCCAGGCCGAGGGCCGCGAGGCCGGTGTCGCCGATCTGTACGCGGCGATCATGGAAGGCGCGGTCGAGCGCGTGCGCCCGAAGATGATGACGGTGGTGGCGATCATGGCGGGCCTGCTGCCGATCATGTGGAGCACTGGCACCGGCAGCGAGGTCATGAGCCGCATCGCCGCGCCGATGGTGGGCGGCATGGTGTCGTCGACGGTGTTGACGCTGGCGGTGATTCCGGCGCTGTATGCGCTGGTCAAGCAGTGGGAGCTGCGCCGCACGCCCGTTCGGACGCGAATTGTAACGGCAAGGTGAGCGCCATTGAGCGACCGGTTTCGATGCCGCGCCGCGCGGCGGGGCAGTCACGCTGCGGTCATGAATCCGTAAGACGATGGGCGCTCGCGGTCCCATCCGCTGACGCCCTATCGGTGACCCCATGAACAATCAGGATGTCGGCGATCTTCATCGCCGGATCGAACGGGAGCTGCTGGACAGCTACGATGAAGAGCTCGAGCTGGAGCTCGATGACCAGCGCTTCGACGAAATCGGCGCCAGCGCCGATCGGCTCCGGACAGCGGATGAGCGCTCGAATCGTCGCCGCTGCTTTGCCGAGCTGCTGCGCCTGCAGGGCGAGCTCGTGAAGCTGCAGGACTGGGTCGCCACCACCCGTCATCGTGTGGTGATCCTGTTCGAAGGGCGCGACGCGGCCGGGAAGGGCGGCGTCATCAAGCGCATCACCCAGCGCCTCAATCCGCGCGTCTGCCGGGTCGTCGCGCTCCCGGCGCCCAACAACCGCGAGCGCACGCAGTGGTATTTCCAGCGCTACGTGCCGCATCTCCCTGCAGCAGGCGAGATGGTGCTGTTCGACCGCAGCTGGTACAACCGCGCCGGGGTCGAGCGCGTGATGGGGTTCTGCACCGATGACGAGTACGAGGAGTTCTTCCGTTCGGTCCCGGAGTTCGAGCGCATGCTGGCCCGCTCCGGCATCCAGCTCATCAAATACTGGTTCTCGATCACCGACGAGGAACAGCATTTCCGCTTCCTGTCCCGCATCCACGATCCGCTCAAGCAGTGGAAGCTGAGCCCGATGGATCTGGAGTCGCGGGCGCGCTGGGAGCGCTACACGGTCGCGAAGGAGGTGATGCTCGAACGTACGCACATCCCGGAGGCGCCCTGGTGGATCGTGGAGGCGGACGACAAGAAGGCTGCGCGGCTGAACTGCATCCATCACCTGCTCGGCCAGTTCCCGTATGCCGAGATCCAGCGCCCGACGGTCGAGTTGCCGGCGCGCGTGCGGCATCCCGATTACACGCGGCACCCGGTGCCTCCGGAGATGTTTGTACCCGCCTGGTTTCCCTGAATCGCGCCCCTGATGCGGCTGCGCGCCGCGGCGAGCAGCGCCAGCTGCGGCCGTTCCCGAGCAGGAAAAATGCAGTCCGCGATCGCCTGCCACGCGGTGGCGGATGGTCGATGACGCTCGATCGTCGGCCCTAGCTGCGCAGCAGGAACACGCCGGCCATGACGACGATCGCCGCGACGATGCCGCGCCGCAGGTGGCCTTCCTTGAACCAGAGGGCGCCGATCAGGACGGCGAAGATCACCGAGCTCTCACGCAGCGCAGCGACCAGCGCGATCGGTGCCTGCGTCATCGCCCACAGTACGGTGGCGTAGGCGAGCAGGGCGGCGGTGGCGCCCAGGAGCCCCAGGCGCCAGTGGCTCAGGAAGTAAGGCCGCAGCGCTCCGCGATCGCTGCGCAAGCCCATGAGCAGGGCGCCGATCGGTTCGAGCAGGCTGAGGCAGAACACATAGGCGAGCGGGTTGCCCGCAAGGCGTGCTCCCTGCCCGTCCACCAGCGTGTAGGCCGAGATGGCCACGGCGTTCAGCACGGCGGCGTGGGTCGACGGATGCGAGACGATGCGGGCCGGTGACAGGCCGGACGCGAATCCGATGCCGATGACCCCGCAACTGATCAGGGCGATGCCCGCTGCGCCTTCGGGGCCCAGGGTTTCGCCCAGCACCGGGCCGGACAGCACGCCGACGATCAGCGGCGGCAGGCCGCGCATCAGGGTGTAGCTGGTGGCGAGCTGTCCGCCCTCGTAGGCCTTGATGAGCAGCATGATGTAGGCCGTGTGGATGAGCGCCGAGAGTCCCAGGTAAGGCCAGCTCTCGGCAGTTGGCAGGCCGGTGAACAACAGCCCCACGGCACCGATCGCTGCGCTGCAGGCGTGGAGCAGCAGCGTGTAGAGGCGCTTGTCGCCTGCCCCCCGGATCAGCGCGTTCCAGCTTGCGTGGAGGAGGGCAGCGGCGAGGACGGCGAGCGCGATCCCTGGGGTGAGCGTCATGCCAGGCCCGCTGCTGACTGGCGGTGGCCTCGGGGCGCCGCAGCGACGCCCGAGCCGGCGCCGTCACGCAGCATGCGCTGCCGTCCACCCTGGGCGTGGGCGAGGAGCGCCTGCGCGCAGCGCTCGCCGTCGCCGGTGGCCAGCAGGTCGACGATCGCGCTGTGCTCATCGGCGAAGTGCGGGATCGCCATCGGGGCGAACAGGTTACGGCGCCGGAACAGGGTGAGTTGCTTGACGAGCTTGCGATAGATGTCGATGAGCGGCTGGTTGCCGGTCATCTCCACGATCTGGTCGTGAAACCTGAGGTTGAGCACATGAAAGCCGTCGATGTCCTCCGTGGCCGCCGCTGCCTGCATGCGCTCGGTCATGCCGCGCAGGGTCGCGAGCTGGGCAGGGGTGATGCGGCTCGCCAGCAGCCGGCCGGCCGTCGCATCGAGCCCGGCGCGCACCTCGTAGATGTCGGCGGCCTCGTCGAGCGCGATCTCGCGCACGAACGCGCCACGGTTCTTCTCCTGGCGGATCAGCCCGCACTCCTCGAGCAGGCGGAACGCCTCGCGCAGCGGGCCGCGCGAGACGCCGAGGCGCTCGGCCAGCGCGACCTCGTTGAGCTTGGCACCGGGGGCAAGCTCGCCCGAGAGGATCAGCTTCTCGACCGATTCGGCCACGAGTCTGGTGAGCGAGGTGCGCTGGACGAGGGTGAGCGCGGTGTCGGTGGGGTCGGCAAGCAGGGCGGACATTTCGATCACGGGTGCGAAGAGGTGGCGCCAGTGTAGATCATTTTTCTAGGTTGTATATTGTCAACAATCTGCAATGTCCGGCGACTAAGCTGCCTGCAGTCTAGTCGGGTGCCTTGACCTTCACGTGACAGGAGCAGGCCCGACAAGCCGCGTTGCCCCTTTCATCCTGGAGATGTCGCATGACGCTCAAACGCCTTGCCCAAAGCCTCGCCGCCCTTGGCCTCGCACTGTCCGTGTCGATCCCGGCACAGGCCGAGAACACCGTGCTTAACGTCTATACCGCGCTCGAGACGGATCAACTGAAGGCCTATCAGGAAGCCTTCAACAAGCAGCATCCGGACATCGAGGTCAAGTGGACCCGCGACTCGACCGGCATCATCACCGCCAAGCTGCTGGCCGAGAAGAACAAGCCGGTGGCCGACGTCATCATGGGCGTGGCGGCCTCGAGCATGGTGGTGTTCGACCGCGAGCACATGCTCCAGCCGTATGCACCGCAGAACCTGAAGGAGATCAATCCGAAGTTCCGCGATGCCGCCAACCCGCCGAAGTGGATGGGCATGGACGTCTGGGGTGCGGCCGTCTGCTACAACGTCGCCGAGATGCAGAAGCAGGGCCTGCCGCGTATCGAGAGCTGGAAGGATCTGCTCAAGCCCGAGTTCAAGGGCAAGGTGGTGATGCCCAACCCGAATTCGTCCGGAACGGGCTTCCTCGACGTGACCGCCTGGCTGCAGATGTTCGGCGAGAAGGGCGGCTGGGCGTACATGGACAAGCTGCACGACAACGTCGCCGTCTACACGCATTCGGGTTCCAAGCCCTGCGTGATGGCGGGTGCCGGCGAGTTCCCGGTCGGCATCTCGTTCGAATACCGCGCCAACACCGTGCGCGAGAAGGGCGCGCCGATCGACGTGATCTTCCCGAGCGAAGGCCTGGGCTGGGACGTCGAGGCCATCGCGATCGTCAAGGACACCCCGCGCGTCGAGGCTGCCCGCAAGCTCGCCGACTGGGCCGCGACCCGTGAGGCCAACGAGCTTTACGCCAGGAACTTCGCCGTGGTCGCCATCCCGGGCATCGCCACCCGCCTCAAGCACGTTCCCAGCGATTACGAACAGCGCCTGGTGAAGAACGACTTCGCCTGGATGGCGCAGAACCGCGACGCGATCCTCGCCGAGTGGCAGAAGCGCTACGCGAACAAGTCGGAAGCGAAGAAGTAAGCCCTTGTCCGTCACGTCGCCCGGGCGGTCTTGCCGTCGGGGCGGCGCTTGCCATTTCCGGGATCACGCATGGCGCATCTTGAGATTCGCAACCTGACCAAGCACTTCGGGGCCTTCGTCGCGCTCGACCAGGTCGATCTGGCCGTCGCGCGTGGCGAGTTCCTGGTGCTGCTCGGCCCGTCCGGGTGTGGCAAGACCACGCTGTTGCGCGCGATCGCGGGGCTCGAGCGGCAGGACGCCGGCGAGATCTTTCATGGGGGCGAGGAGATCTCGAAGCGCTCCCCGGCCCTGCGTGACTACGGCATCGTGTTTCAGTCCTACGCGCTGTTTCCGAACCTCACCGTCGCCGACAACGTCGCCTACGGTTTGAAGAGCCGCAAGGCCGATCGGGGCGCGGGACGCGAAGGCGTGCGCCGGCGCGTGGCCGAGATGCTCAATCTGGTGGGCCTGCCCGGCATCGAGCACAAATACCCCACCCAGCTCTCGGGCGGTCAGCAGCAGCGCGTCGCGCTGGCGCGTGCGCTGGCGACGGCACCCGACCTGCTGCTGCTGGACGAACCCTTGTCTGCGCTCGATGCCATCGAGCGCGTGCGGCTGCGTTCCGAGATCCGCCATCTGCAGACCCAGTTGGGCGTGACCACGATCATGGTGACGCACGACCAGGAAGAGGCACTGGCGATGGCCGACCGCATCGTGGTCATGAAGAGCGGCCGTATCCAGCAGGTCGGTGGCCCGCAGGACATCTATCGCGCACCGGCCAACGATTTTGTGGCCGACTTCATCGGGCGCGGCAACCTGATCGAGGGACCTGCCGTTGGAGAGCGTCATGTCCGGATGCGAAATGTGACGCTGCGCTGTGCCGAGCCCCTGTCGCCCGGTCGCTCGCACCGGTTCTATGTTCGTCCCGAGGACGTCTGCCTTTACGACACGCTGGATCAGTGCGAGAACAGCTTCTACGCCTATGTGCAGAAGCACGAATTCCTCGGCGCCTACTCGCTGGTCACCCTGCGTGCGCACGACCTGGCGGAACAGCCCCTGGTTGCGCAGTTTTCCAGCAACTACCTGGCGGGGCGATCGATCGCTGCCGGCGCCACCCTGCGCGTCGGCATTCCGCCCGAGCACCTGCGCCCGATGCCGGAGCCGGCATGACGCGACTCACCCTGTCACGGCCCTGGCTGGACGACGGTCAGACGACGAGTGAGCGGCTGAGTACCGGGCTGCTCATCGGCGCTGCGTTCTTGTTGTGCGTGTTCCTGATCCTGCCGCTCGGTGTGCTGCTGATGGGCAGCCTGTTCGACAATGCGGGCGAGCTCAGCCTCGTGCGCTTCGCCGAATTTGCCGCCACGCCCGGGATGGGCCGGGCGGTCTGGAACACGATCTGGGTCGCGCTCATGGTCACGGTGATCACCGTTCCGCTGGCCTTTCTCTACGCCTACGCCATCCAGCGTGCCTGTCTGCCGCTGCGCGGAGTGTGGCGGATCGTCGGGCTGTCCGCTTTGCTCGGGCCCTCGCTGGTGGGGGCGATTTCCTTCATCCAGTGGTTCGGCACCCAGGGGGTGCTCAAGAGCTGGCTGGGCGACAACTCCGTCTATGGCCCCATCGGCATCATCATCTCCACCGTCTACGCGAGCTTCCCGCATGCGTTGATGATCCTGGTCGTGGCGCTTGCCACCGCCGATGCGCGCCTGTTTGAGGCCGCCGAGGCGCTGTCGGCCTCGCGTTGGCGCAAGTTCGTCACCGTGACGCTGCCGAGCGCGCGCTACGGACTGATCAGCGCCGCGCTGGTGGTGTTCTCGTACTCGGTCAGCGAGTTCGGTATCCCCAAGGTGATCGGCGGCAACTTCCCCGTGCTCGCGGTCGAGGTGTATGTGCAGGTCGTCGGCATCCACAACTTCGGTCGCGGCGCGGTGGTCGCGCTGCTGCTCCTGCTGCCGGTGCTGGTCGCCTTCATCGTCGACTGGCGCATCCAGCGCAAGCAGCAGGCAAGCCTCACCGCGCGTGCCGTGCCCTATGTGCCGCGCCCGGACTGGCGCCGCGACGTGCCCCTGCTCGCCTACTGCGTGCTCGTGAGCGTGGCGATGCTGGGCGTGCTGGGCATGGCGGCCTACACATCCTTGGTCAAGTTCTGGCCGTACAAGCTCGAGCTCTCACTCACCCATTACCGCTACGGGCTTGCCGAGGCGGGCGTGCTCGATGCCTACCTCAACAGCTTGAAGATCGCCGCTCTGACCACGCTGGTCGGGACGCCCTTCATCTTCCTGGTGGCCTACCTGCTGGAGAAGAACCGCGCCGGCCCGGCCTGGCTGCGGCCGCTGGTCCAGGGCGCGGCGGCGCTGCCGATGGGGGTGCCAGGCCTGGTGCTGGGCATCGGCTACATCCTGTTCTTCAACCACCCGTCGAACCCCTTGAACGGGCTGTATCACACGCTGGCGATCATGGTGATTGCCAACGTGGTGCATTACTACACCTCCTGCCACCTGACAGCGCTGACCGCGCTCAAGAGCATCGATCGCGAGTTCGAGGCGGTGTCGGCCTCGCTGAAGGTGTCGCAGTTCGTGACCCTGTGGCGGGTGACGTTGCCAGTGTGCCTGCCGGCCGTGCTCGAGATCGCGCGCTACCTCTTCATCAACGCGATGACCACCGTGTCCGCGCTGGTCTTCCTTTACTCGCCCAACACCCTGCCGGCCTCGGTCTCGATCCTCAACCTGGACGAGGCGGGCGAGCTCGGACCGGCCGCCGCGATGGCCACCCTCATCGTGATCACCTGTGCGGTGGTCAGCCTCGCGTACTCGTTACTCACCCACTTCCTGTTCCGTCGCCAGCAGGCGTGGCGGAGCCCGTCCCGATAAAGAACCTGGAGCATTCATGTATTCGATCGATCGCGATCCCTTGCTGCTGACCCCCGGCCCGCTCACCACGTCCCTGCGCACCAAGCAGGCGATGCTGCACGACTGGGGGTCGTGGGATGCGGCCTTCAACCGCATCACCGGTGAGCTGTGCCAGCAGCTCGTGGACATCGTCCATGGCGCCGAGACCCACGTCTGCGTCCCGCTGCAGGGCTCGGGTACCTTCTCGGTCGAGGCCGCGCTGGGGACGCTGGTGCCCCGCCAGGGCAAGGTGCTGGTGCCGAACAACGGCGCGTATTGCGCGCGCATCGTCCGCATCCTCGGCTACCTCGGCCGCGACGTGGTGGAGCTGCCGTTCGCCGAGGATTGCCCCGCCGATCCGGCGGCGATCGAAGCAGCCCTGGCGGCCGACCCGGCCGTCACGCACGTGGCGCAGGTGCACTGCGAGACGGGGACCGGCATCCTCAATCCGCTTCCCGAAATCGCCGCCGTGGTTGCGCGCCAGGGGCGCGGCCTGATCGTCGATGCGATGAGCTCCTTCGGCGCCATCGACATCGATCTGCGTTCGATGCCGATCGATGCGGTGATCGCCGCATCGGGCAAGTGCCTGGAAGGCGTTCCCGGCATGGGCTTCGTCGTTGTGCGTCGGGCGGCGCTGGAAGCTTCGGCGGGCAACTGCCATTCGCTGGCGATGGACCTGCACGATCAATGGACCTACATGCAGCGGACCACCCAGTGGCGCTTCACGCCGCCCACACACGTGGTCGTCGCCCTGCATGAAGCCGTCGCGCAGTACCAGGAGGAAGGCGGCCTGGCCGTGCGCGGTGCCCGCTATGCGCGCAACTGCGCGCTGCTGGTGCACGGCATGGGCGGCCTGGGGCTCACGCCATTTCTGGCGGCCGAGGTGCAGGCGCCGATCATCGTCACCTTCCATGCGCCGGCGCATCCCGCCTATGACTTCAAGGCCTTCTACGAACGGGTGCGCGCGCGCGGCTTCATCCTCTACCCGGGCAAGCTGACCGCGGTCGAGACCTTCCGCGTCGGCTGCATCGGCGCCCTGGACGCGCGCGACATCGAAAAGGTCGTGGCGGCGGTGGGCGAGACCCTGCACGAAGCCGGCATCTTCCCCGGCAATTGACGAAGGCGGGCCATCCGGCCGGCTGCGCAATCACATCCCCACCACATGGAACTCAGCAACATGCAACATCGACTCGAAGCGGTGATCTTCGACTGGGCCGGCACGACGGTGGACTTCGGATCGTTCGCCCCGACGCAGATCTTTGTCGATGCCTTCAAACAGGCGTTCGACTTCGACCTCTCGCTCGCGGAGGCCAGGGGGCCGATGGGGCTTGGCAAGTGGCAGCATATCGAGGCACTGGGCGCGGATCCGGTCGTCGGCGCGCGCTGGCAGGCGCGCTTCGGCAGGCCGATGAGCCATGCCGATATCGACCACATCTACCGCAGCTTTCTGCCCCTGCAGATCGAGCGGGTCGCTGACCACGCGGACCTCATCCCTGGCGCGCTGGACACGGTCGCCGCCCTGCGCGAACGCGGCCTGCAGATCGGCTCCACGACCGGCTATCCGCGCCAGGTCATGGAGCGCCTGCTGGGTGCGGCGGCGCAGAGGGGCTATCGACCCGACTGCACCGTGTGCGCCGACGACCTGGCCGCGGGTGCCCGCCCCGGTCCCTGGATGGCGCTGCAGTGCGTGCTCGACCTCGCGATCGGCAGCGTTGCGCACTGCGTCAAGGTGGACGACACGATGCCCGGCATCGAGGAGGGTATCAATGCGGGGATGTGGACCGTTGGCCTGGCGCTGTCCGGCAGTCCGGCCGGCCTGACCGCGGCCGAATATGAAGCGGCCAGTGCACAGCAACTGCGTGAAGTACGCGAGCGCGTGACGCCCCTCTTGCGCGCCGCGGGTGCACATTTCGTCATCGATACGATCGCTGACCTGGTGCCGGTGCTCGAAGAGGTCGAGACCCGGCTGAAGCGGGGCGAGCGCCCCTGAGGCGATCGCCGCTGCGCTAAGGCTGGATGAGACGGTGCAGCCCTTTCGCCCGTACATCTCGCAGGTGCACCCGTAACGAGAGCACGCCTGAAGCCGCATTCGCGGCTTGCGCAGCACCCAGGACCGGCACGCCGCCCGCGAGTCGCAGGCTGACCGGGTGCAGTCGGGAGGCGACCACATCGTCGATGACCGCGCCGGCGCCCGGGTAGAACCAGTCCGCTGCGTGGCGGTTGGCGGCCGAGTGCGCGGCGTCGGGGCGGAAGATCAGCAGCACTTTGTCGAGCATCGCTTCGTTCTTCAGCAGCTCGTACTCCCACTTCACTCCGGGCGAGTCGCTCGCCACCAGCACGATGGCCTGGGCCGAGCGGGCCGCGGCGGCCAGCGTCTGCTGCCAGTCGGCGTGGTCCGAGTAGTGGCGCTGTGCGCCAAAGGGGGTGCGCTTGTCGCCAGGCCGTCCCAGGGCGATCACCGGGCCGAACTGCGCAAGTTCGTCCACCAGGGCTTCGTCGAGATTCTGGCGGAACGACCACAGGTCCAGCCAGCGTGCAAGCAGGCGCAAGGGCGGGCGGCGGAAGGCGCACTGATCATCGTCGAAGCCTCTCAGGAAGAGGATCGGGCGGTCCGCCGCGGGGAGCGAGCGAGGGCGCCACATCTCGCGCGCGATCAGACGCTTGCCGGCATGAAAGAGCAGATGGCCGAACACGATGAGGACTGCGCCCGCCAGCGTCCGCGATTGCGCGAGAACACCACCGGTATAGACCACGAATCGCGCCGAAAGGAGTGCCCACAAGGCGGGATCCGCCACACTGCGGGACCGCCAGGCTGAAGATGGGAGGCCCGATGCGGCGCCCATCCGCACCCAGAAACCCTTGTTCAGCAGGGCGCCGAACAGCAGTTCCCGAGGACGGTCGCCGGCCAGCAACAGGCGCAGATGGATGAAGCGGCTCAGTGCGCAAGCGAGCAGGGCGGCGGCGCCCAGCTCGGCCACCATTTCGAGGATGAGCTGAGGTTCCGCTCCGTCCTCTTTCCATAGCCACACGAACCCGGCCAGAATGCCGCTGAGGGCAAGTCCCGACAAGGTCAGGAAGAGGGGCCGTGCGACGCGTCGGTCGGTGCCAGCGATCAGTCCCGATCCAGACAGAAGCACGGGAAATGCCAACAAGGCGGCGATGCCGAGTGGCTCCTCCCTCAGATCGCCGAACACCTCCGCAACGCCAACGCCGAGCACGCCGCCAAACACCTGCCACGCCAGTGCGCCGAACAGGCTCCCGCTCACCAGTGCCAGCATGCGCAGGCGGTCCTGGCGGTCGAGCCAGTCCCAGAAGGCGAAGGCAAGGGGGGCGAACGCGAGGAGGGCAGCGACCGCATAGTGCCACTCCTCGATCATCGTGTCCGCACCGAAGCGCCCGGTCGCGTGCGCGACGAGGCGCTCAAAGCCATACAGCTCGATGAACTGCCACAGCACCACGAAGGGCGCCGCCGCAACCAGGAAGGAGCGCCACGTGGCGGAGCGGTCGATCCGTTCCACGGTCCCGACAAGCTGGGATAGATCGACGACATTGACCGCGTTCCCGGCGGACAGGCGGTTCGCACGGGCGCCGTCCGGGTGGAGGGGGGCGAGCTGGCGGCTGATCGCCAGAAAGGCGCCGCAGAAGGCGAACGGAAAGCTGACCAGGCCGAATGTCGCCAGCGCGCCCACGGAGAAGCCTGCGCTGCCCGCTGGCGTGATGGTCGCCGCAAGCAGCCACAGGAACATCAGCAAGGGCGGTACGAATACGAGGCTGCGCTCGCGCCATTGCGCTCCGGCCACGAACGAAATGGCCGCCACCAGCCACAGCGCCGATCCATGCGATGGCACGTCGTAGCGGGTGAGCAGGGGCGTCAGCAGCAACATCGCGATCCAGGCGAGCATGAGTTGCCCCACCCGCCGTTCGCCCGGAGGGTTGCGCGCGACATGTCGCAGGAAGGGGCGCAACACCTGGCCGGCCAGCGTGGCGGCGAGGCTGCCGAGCAGGCCGTCCCACGACAGGCGCTGCCACTCGGCAGCCAGCGTGACGGGGCCAAGCGACTCGCCGAGGGTCAGGACCAACAGGCGATCGGTCAACAAGCCCGCGAAGAGCATGCTCGCGATTGCGCGCGGTCCGGCAAGGCCGTGCACGACCGCAGCGAAACACAGGATGGGCACAAGGGTTGCCAGGCTGACCGAACCGAAGCGGACGCTGATTGGCCCGATGTCGAGCACCCCCGCGAACACCCAGCCTGTCAGCATCAACGCGGCGACCATGATCGAGCGCGCGCCGATCATGCGCCGCGAACGTCCTGGCCAGACAACGCCGCCCAGTGTCTCCCAGCGGATTGCAAGGAGAAAGATCAGTGTGGGAGGAACCGCGAGCGGATTGACCCGGTAGTCGCCCACGCGCCAGTGGCCGACCTCGAGCGCAGCGACGACGAGCATGCAGAAAGCCGCGATCGCCGCCAGCGCGGTGTCGCCCCGCAGCCACTTCTTCGGGGAGGGAATGACGAGCCGCGTGTCGATGGCGGCGGAGATGATCAAGGCGAGCAGAAGGGTCGACGTCGATACGCCAAAGCTGAGTCCGATGCCATTGTCAACGCTCACGCCCAGCGCGGGCAGGACAAGGAGCGGCCACCCTGCGCGCAGCACCGCGATTCCGTGGTGATGCGTCAGCCAGGCCGCGAGCAGGGGCAGGAACCAGGTCAGGTTGAGCGCAAGCGGCAAGGAATCGACGATGCGGATCTGCACGGACCCGGTCATCAGGAGCCCGAGGAGCAGCACGATGCGCGCTGACGGCCGCTCGGAGATGCCGCGAGTCGATGAGGCCATCGATGGACTCCCTGCGGGTGTTGAGGGCCTGTCGGAGCGCAGCAAGGCTACGCCGGCTCGACGATGGAGCCTGCTTCCACTAT
>JBEOKH010000239.1:0-5580 GCA_040275625.1 Thauera sp.
AGGCTGCCCGGCGACGCAATAGAGGTGCTGTCGGGCCTCAAGGGTGACGAGATCCTCGCCCTCGACCCGGTCCAGGCCGGCATCCAGGCCCGCTCGGCTGCGGCCGCGCGCTGAGCCGGGAGGCGAAGATGGAAAAGCCCCTCGGCATCTCCGGCCGCATCGCGGCCGGCTTCCAGCGCAACGCGATCACGCCCCTGCTGGCGCTGGTCCTGCTGCTCGCCGGCATCTTCGCCACGCTGATCACGCCCAAGGAAGAAGAGCCGCAGATCGACGTCACCATGGCCAACGTGCTGGTGCCGTTCCCGGGTGCTTCGGCGCGCGACGTGGAATCCCTGGTGGCGCGCCCGGCCGAGCAGGTGCTGTCGCGCATCGCCGGCGTCGAGCACGTCTATACCGTGTCGCGTCCCGGCATGGCGGTGATCACCGTGCAGTTCGAGGTCGGCGTGCCCAACCAGACCGCGCTGGTGCGGCTCTACGACACGGTGGATTCGCACGCCGACTGGCTGTCGCCGCAGCTTGGCGTCGGCAAGCCGCTGATCAAGCCCAAGGGCATCGACGACGTTCCGATCGTCAGCTTCACCTTCTGGACCGCCGACCCCGAGCGCGCCGCGTTCTCGTTGCAGCAGGTCGCGCGGGCCACCGAGACCGAGCTCAAGCGCATCCCCGGTACCCGCGACGTCGCCACCATCGGCGGCCCCGGCCACGTGATCCGGGTGGACATGGACACCGAGCGCATGAACGCGCACGGCATCACCGCCCAGGATCTGCGCGGCGCACTGCAGCTCGCCAACGCCTCGCAGCCGGCGGGCAGCCTGGTCGCGGGCAACAAGGAAGTGCTGGTGCAGACCGGCACTTACCTCGAATCCGCCGAGGACGTGCGCAAGCTGGTGGTGGGCGTGCAGGACCGCAAGCCGGTCTTCCTGCGCGACGTCGCCGAGGTCATCGACGGCCCCGACCAGCCCGCGCAATACGTCTGGTTCGGCACCGGCGCCGCCGCCGAGCAGCGCGGCATCGAGCAGCACGGCCTGTTCCCCGCGGTCACGCTGGCGCTGTCGAAAAAGCCCGGCGCCAACGCCGCCGACGTCGCTCAGGCGGCGATGCAGCGCCTGGAGAATCTGCGCGGCAGCGTCGTGCCCGAAGGCGTCGAGGTCACCGTCACCCGCGATTACGGCAAGACCGCCAACGACAAGGCCACCCAGCTCATCGGCAAGCTCGCCTTCGCCACCGCGGCGGTGGTGGCGCTGGTCTTCTTCGCGCTCGGCTGGCGCGAGGCGATCATCGTCGGCATCGCGGTGTCCCTGACGCTGGCGGCGACCCTGTTCGCGTCCTGGGCCTGGGGCTTCACGCTCAACCGGGTGTCGCTGTTCGCGCTCATCTTCTCGATCGGCATCCTGGTGGACGACGCCATCGTGGTAGTGGAGAACATCCACCGCTGGCACACCCTCGAGCCCGACACACCCTTGTGGAAGCTCATCCCCAAGGCGGTGGACGAGGTCGGCGGCCCCACCATCCTCGCCACCTTCACCGTGATCGCGGCGCTGCTGCCGATGGCCTTCGTCACCGGCCTCATGGGGCCCTACATGAGCCCGATCCCGATCAACGCCTCGATGGGCATGTTCATCTCGCTGGTGGTGGCCTTCGTGGTCACGCCCTGGCTGGCGCAGAAGATGCTGAAGCGCGTCGATGCCCATCACCACGAGGGCGAGGACAAGATGACGCGAAGGCTGGACGGACTCTTCCGCCGCGTGATGACACCGATGTTTGACGCCCGCGGCGGCGGGCGCAACCGGCTGATGCTGTGGCTGGCGGTGTTCGCGCTCATCGGTGCGTCGGTGGCGCTGCCGGTGGTGCAGCTCGTGGTGATGAAGATGCTGCCCTTCGACAACAAGAGCGAGTTCCAGGTCGTGCTCGACATGCCGGTGGGCACGCCGGTGGAAGACACCGCGCGCGCGTTGAACGAGATCGGCGCCCATCTGGCCACCGTGCCTGAGGTCACCGACTGGCAGTCCTATGCCGGCAGCGCGGCACCCATCAACTTCAACGGCCTGGTGCGCCAGTACTACCTGCGCGGCGCGCCCGAGCAGGGCGACATCCAGGTCAACCTGGTCGACAAGATCGCACGCGAGCGCCAGAGCCACGAGATCGCGGTATCGGTGCGCGACGCCGTTACCGCGATCGCGCTGCGCAACGGCGGCAACGCCAAGGTGGTCGAGGTGCCGCCCGGCCCGCCGGTGCTGTCGCCGATCGTCGCCGAGATCTACGGCCCCGACTACGACGGCCAGGTGGCGGTGGCGAAGCAGGTGCGCGCCGCCTTCGAGGACACGGCCGACATCGTCGGCGTGGATGACACGGTGGACGAGGACGCGCCCAAGCTGGTGCTGCGCGTCGACCAGGCCAAGGCGGCGCGCATGGGCGTGGCGCAGGCCGACATCGTCGAGGTCGTGCGCCTGGGCCTGAGTGGCGAGAACGTCACCCCGGTGCATGGCGGCGACAACAAGTACGAGATCCCGGTGCGCATCCAGCTGCCGGCGGTGCGCCAGTCCGAGCTCGGCAACCTGCTCACCATGCAGGTGCGCGCGCGCGGCGGCGACAACGCCGGCCAGCTCATCAATATTTCCGAAGTGGTGCAGGTCGCCGAGACCCGGCGCGAGCAGATTCTCTACCGCAAGGACCTGCTGCCGGTGGTGTACGTGACCGGTGACATGGGCGGCCAGCTCGACTCGCCGCTGTATGGCATGTTCGACATCCGCTCACGCGTCAACGGCATGGCGCTGGAAGGCGCGCCGGGGCTGGCCGGCACGCTCGGCGAATGGTTCATCAGCCAGCCCGACGACCCCTACGCCGGCTACCAGCTGAAGTGGGACGGCGAGTGGCAGATCACCTACGAGACCTTCCGCGACATGGGCGCGGCCTACGCGGTGGGCCTGGTGCTGATCTACCTGCTGGTGGTGGCGCAGTTCCGCAGTTATCTGGTGCCGCTGATCATCATGGCGCCGATCCCGCTCACCATCGTCGGCGTGATGCCCGGCCACGCGCTGTTCGGCGCGCAATTCACCGCGACCTCGATGATCGGCATGATCGCGCTCGCCGGCATCATCGTGCGCAACTCCATCCTGCTGGTGGACTTCGTCAATCAGCAGGTGCGAGGCGAGGATGGCAAGCCGGGCATGGAGTTCGGCGAGGCGCTGATCCGCGCCGCTGCGGTGCGCGCCAAGCCGATCGGACTCACCGCGCTGGCGGCGATGATCGGCGCGGTGTTCATCCTCGACGACCCGATCTTCAACGGACTGGCGATCAGCCTGATCTTCGGCATCTTCGTGTCCACCGTGCTCACCCTGGTGGTGATCCCGGTGCTCTACTACGCGGCCATGCGTGGCCGCATCGCAAGCCTCAAGAATCCCGAGGAGGAAATCGCATGACCACCAATGAATACGTCCGTGCCTTTGCCGGCGCCTTTGTCCTGATCTCGCTTGCGCTCGGCGTCGAGGCCTCTCCGCTATTCGTCAGCAAGCACTTCCTGTGGGTGACCGGCTTCGTCGGCCTCAACCTGTTCCAGAGCGCGTTCACCGGCCTGTGCCCGCTGGTGAACATCCTGCACAAGCTGGGTGTGAAGGACGGTCCGGCGAGCTGCGGCTGAGGCCGTATCAGCCGCGCCGCAGCAGCATCCAGCCGGCGAAGAGCACGGTCGCGGTGAAGCTCACCAGCGACCAGTTGGCGATCGACAGGCCGAGGAAGGTCCATTCGATCACGGTGCAGTCGCCCGCACCGCGGAAGATCATCGGCAGCACCTGCGCGAGCGGGAAGCTCTCGAGCATGAACTCCAGGCCGGGGCCGCATTCCGGGATCAGCGGCGGGTTGATCTGCATCCAGGTCTGGCGCGCGGCGATGGTGCCGCCGGTCAGCGCCGCGACGCCGATCAGCACGGCATAGACGCGCTCGCCGGTCCGGCCCGGGGCGTGGATGGCGGCGATCAGGCCGATCAGCGCGGCGGTGGCGAAGGCGTAGCGCTGCATGATGCACATCGGGCAGGGCTCGAGCCCCAGCCCATGCTGCAGGTAAAGGCCAAAGCTCAGCAGCCCGGCCGCGACCAGGAACAGGGCGAGGTAAAGCAGCCGTGCGGGCAGGTGAAGGATTTTCAGAAGCAGGGGCATCTTGATTCAAGTTCCGGGAAGAGGGCGCTATTGTAGGCGTGGGCGGAGTTTCCGTCCGCATGCTCCGACCGGGGCGGCACGTGGCGTGTTCCGGGCGGCGGTGCTGATTTGGGTGCAGCGAGGCCTTATTGCGGGTTTCCAGGCAGTCCGAGCTGCGGCTCAAGCGCTCATTGCCGCCTGCAGCATGTCCAGAAACGCGCGCGTCTTCGCAGGCATCAGTTTGCGCCCCGGAAACACCGCCCACGCGGTGATCGACGGCGGGCACCACTCGGGCAGCACGCGCTGCAACTCGCCGCGCCGCACATAGGGGCTCGCGAAGTAGTCCGGCACGGCGGTAATGCCGGCTCCGGCGCGTGCGAAGCGGATCAGCAGCTCGGGCGAGTTGGCGGTGATCGAGCCGGGCGGCACGCCTTCCCAGCGCTTGTCGCCGCGCAGCAGCGTCCACCCGATCGCCTCGCCGCTGCGCGCCAGCAGGCGCAGCGCGCGGTGGCGGTGCAGGTCTTCCGGGCCCGACGGCTCGCCGTGTTCGGCGACATAGGCTGGCGAGGCGTACAGCCCCCACGGAAATTCCGCCAGCCGGCGCGCGGCGAGCAAAGTGTCGTCGGGCAGGGCGCCCATGCGGATGGCGACATCGACGTTTTCGCCGAGCAGGTCAACGCGGCGCGGCGACAGGTCCAATTCGAGAGTCACCGCCGGATGCAGCGCCGAGAACGCGGCCAGCATGTCGGTCAGCAGCAGGTTGGCAAAATCGTTCGGCATCGACACCCGCAGCCGCCCGCTCGGCCGGGCCTGGCGACTTTCGGCGAGCGCCGCGACCGCTTCCACCTCGGTGTCCACCTGGCGCGCATGTTCGAGCAGGGCGCTGCCGAACTCGGTGATGCTGAGCCGGCGCGTGGTACGCAGCAGCAGGCGCTCGCCGAGGCGTTCCTCGAGCTGCGACAGGCGGCGCGACACGGTTGATTTCGGCAGCCCGAGCCGGTCCGCCGCCGCGGTGAAGCTGCCTTCGTCGACGACGCGGGCGAAGATCAGCAGGTCGTTGGGGTCTATTTGTTCCATGCAGGGAACAATGATGTCCATTCAAGGGAGTTAGTGCAACGGGTTGGATCGAATAGACTGCGTCTCACTTGATCCCCCAACCGATGAGGTCCCGAACATGAAGATCCTGCAAATCAACGGCAGCGCCCGTTCCGAAGCCGGCAACTCCACCCGCATCGCCAGCGACATCGTCGCCCGCCTGCAGGCCGCGAACCCCGGCGCGACCCTGGGGCAGCGCGACCTGGCCCGCGACCGAGAGAGCCTCGGTGACGCGCGCCTTGTGCTTGCTGGTCTCGCGGATCGAGATGACCTGTCCGACCGTCACGTGCGCCGAGGGGATGTCGACGCGCTCGCCGTCGAGGCGGTCCTCGTAGGCGGTGTAGATGATGCGGTC
>JBEOKH010000240.1:0-1845 GCA_040275625.1 Thauera sp.
CGCGGCCTGGCGCTGGCGAGGGCTGGCTTGCCCTAACGGTGTTTGGGGTTGCGTCGCTCCTACGAAAACCGACTGGGACACCATGACACGGCGAGTGTTTGTGTGCGGCGCACGAGGTGTGCAAGGCGGAGAGGACGGTAGCGCGCGGATGCTTCATAATTCGGCATCTTTGTCCTGGACAAAATAATGCCTTCCGCCCTCGTCTGGTTCCGCCGCGACCTGCGCAATTTCGACCACGCCGCGCTCCACCATGCGCTGCGCTTCGCCGATCGCGTGCACTGCGCCTTCGTCTTCGACACCGCCATCCTCGACGCCCTGCCGTCGCGCCGCGATCGCCGGGTCGAGTTCATCCACGTGAGCGTCACCGAGCTGGACGCAGCGCTCGACGCCATGGCGCACGCTGCGGGCGTGGCCGGCGGCGGGCTGATCGTGCGCCACGGCCGCGCCGAGGACGAGATCCCGCGTCTGGCGCGCGAACTCGGTGTGGACAAGGTCTTCGCCAACCGCGATTACGAGCCCGATGCCATCGTGCGCGACAGCCGGGTGGGGCAGGCGCTCGCGGAAGCCGGCATCGGCTACGAGGATTTCAAGGACCAGGTGATCTTCGAGCGCGACGAGGTGATGACCCAGACCGGCAAGCCCTACAGCGTGTTCACCCCGTACAAGAACGCCTGGCTGAAGGCCGTGGACGACTTCCAGCTCAAGTCATATCCGGTGGAAAAATACGCCGCGCATCTCGCCGCGAAGCCCGCCGGCGAGACCGTGCCCTCGCTCGCCGACATCGGCTTCGAGCCCACCAACCTGGCCGAACTGCAGATGCCGCTCGGCATGAGCGGCGGCAGGAAGCTGTTCGCGGACTTCGCCGCGCGCATCGACCGCTACAAGCGCGCGCGCGACTTCCCGGCGGTGAAGGGCGTCAGCTACCTGTCCACCCACCTGCGCTTCGGCACAGTGTCGATCCGCCAGCTCGCCGCCCACGCCCGCGCACACGGCGGCGAGGGCGCCGAGACCTGGCTGTCGGAGCTGATCTGGCGCGACTTCTACCACCAGATCCTGTGGCATCACCCACGGGTGGTCGAGCGCGCCTTCCGTCCCGAGTACGACGCCGTGAAGTGGGACGACGCGCCCGAACTCTTCGCCGCCTGGTGCGAGGCACGCACCGGCTACCCGATCGTGGATGCCGCGATGCGCCAGCTCAACCAGACCGGCTGGATGCACAACCGCCTGCGCATGATCGTCGCCTCCTTCCTGACCAAGGACCTCGGCGTCGACTGGCGCCTGGGCGAGCGCTACTTCGCCGCGCAGCTCAACGACTACGACCTCGCCGCCAACAACGGCGGCTGGCAGTGGGCAGCCTCGACCGGCTGCGATGCGCAGCCGTATTTCCGCATCTTCAACCCGGTCACCCAGTCGGAAAGATTCGACCCCGAAGGCCGCTTCATCCGCCGCTACCTGCCCGAACTCGCGCGCGTGCCGGACAAGTTCATCCACGCCCCCTGGACCATGGGCGGCATCGACCAGACCGCATGCAGGACGAAGATCGGTGTCGATTACCCGGGCCCGATCGTGGATCACGCTGCCGCGCGCGAACGTACGTTGAAGCGCTTCGGCGTGGTGAAGGGCGACGCGCAAGGCGCATAGGCGCAAGCCAGGGCAGGCGGACAGTACGCTCAAGGGAATGGGCCGTTCCGTGGCAACTGGCAGACCCAAACCACACACGAGCCACCCGGCCCCCACCCTCAGCCTTCCAGCCATTCCCCCAAGCAAGGCCGCGGGACCGGGGTGGCGGACGCCAACTTCATGAGCGCCGAGGTGGAGGGCGTCGCGGGGGAAACAAGGCGACGC
>JBEOKH010000241.1:0-2479 GCA_040275625.1 Thauera sp.
CAGCGCGTCATGGTGAGCCGGGACGCCGACGTTCGCGGCTGCCGCCGCTCCTACACGGGGGAACCTTCACCGCAGGCGCCTTGTCACATTTGCACAAAATAACTTTGTGACCTAGTATTCCGCAGCCAAAGCGCTCCCCGACCTGGGGAGCCATGTGATCCGGGGCCGTGGCCTACCCCAGCTTCTGCGCCGCGTGCGGGCCCTTTCCGTTCGACCGATGACTGCCGAATCTGCCGCAAGGCAACGGGTTGCCCCGCCGTGGGCGACGACTCGCCGCAAGACGAACACCAACACCACCCCAGGAGGACGACACATGAGCGCACAAGTACATGCCCTCAAGGCCCCGACCCCGACCGTGCGCGCCGCTACTGGCGCTGCCCGCGCCGGCGCCGAGCTCTTCGACCCCGTGCCCTTCAAGGTCTTCACCCCCCGCGACCTCGACCGCATCCCGCAGCTCGCCCGCCTCACTCCGGCGCAGCGCCTCGAGATGAAGGTCGTCTCCGCAGTGCTGCCGTTCCGCGTCAATCAGTACGTCATCGACGAGCTCATCGACTGGACCAACATCCCCGCCGACCCCATCTTCCAGCTCACCTTCCCGCAGCGCGGCATGCTCGCCCCCGAGCACTATGCGCGCATCGCCGAGCTCATCGAGAACGACGCCGGCAAGGCCGAGCTCGAGCACGCCATCGCCGAGGTCCGTCACGCCCTCAACCCGCACCCGGCCGACCAGATGCAGATGAACATGCCGCTCGACGAGCACGGCAACCGCATCGACGGCCTTCAGCACAAATACCGCGAGACCGTGCTCTTCTTCCCCAGCCAGGGCCAGACCTGCCACGCCTACTGCACCTTCTGCTTCCGCTGGGCGCAATTCGTCGGCGACAAGGAACTGCGCATCGCCAGCTCCGAGGCCCGCGTGCTGCACGGCTACCTGCGCGATCACCACGAAGTCACCGACCTGCTCGTCACCGGCGGCGACCCCATGGTCATGAAGACGCGCCACCTGCGCGAATACCTCGAACCCCTGCTGCGCCCCGAGTTCGACCACATCCAGACCATCCGCATCGGCTCCAAGGCGCTCACCTTCTGGCCGCACCGCTTCCTCGGCGCCGAAGACGCCGACGAGCTCATGCGCCTGCTCGAACAGCTCGTCGAAGCCGGCAAGCACGTCGCCCTGATGGCGCATTACAACCACTGGAAAGAGCTCGACACCGACGCCGCCCAGGCCGCCATCCGCCGCATCCGCGCCACCGGCGTGGTGATCCGCGCGCAGGGCCCGCTCGTCGCCCACATCAACGACGACCCCACGGTGTGGGCGCGCCTGTGGAAGACCGAGGTCCGCCTCGGCCTCGTCCCCTATTACATGTTCGTCGAGCGCGACACCGGCGCCCGCCACTACTTCGAGGTCCCGCTCGCGCGCGCCTGGCAGATCTACCAGCAGGCCATCCAGCAAGTCTCCGGCCTCGCCCGCACCGCCCGCGGCCCCAGCATGAGCGCCAGCCCAGGCAAGGTCGAGATCCAGGGCGTCACCGAGATCGCCGGCGAAAAGGTCTTCGTCCTGCGCTTCATCCAGGGACGCAACCCCGACTGGGTGCAGCGCCCGTTCTTCGCCCGCTACGACGACAAGGCCACCTGGCTCGACCAGCTCGTGCCCGCGTTCGGCCAGGCGAAGTGGTTCTGGCAGGACGAGTACGAAGCGATCCGCGAGGAAAAGCTCGCCACCTGAGCGCACCCCCCGCCAACTCAGTAGGAGCGCCGGCAGGCGCGACCCCCGCGCACCCGTTGCGTGACCACGCCGGCGGTGACGGTTGCTGCGCCGCTGCATTCGCGGCTTCCGCCGCTCCTACACGTCCACGCGGCTCCATGTAGGAGCGCCGGCAGGCGCGAACCCCCCGCACCCACGCCGTCTCTGTAGGAGCGCCGGAAGGCGCGAACAGCCGCGTTCAATTCCCCGCGCCGCCGCCACCCCCCGCCACCCCCGCCGCCTGCCGTCTCACAACCACACCGCATCCCAATGCGGATACTCGCCGATCCGCTGTACCAGCCCGGCCCGGAGAGGGTTGGCGACCAGGTAGCGTGCCAGGCCGACGAGATCGTCCTCCTTGCGCACCGCATGATCGTGGAATCCCCGTTGCCAGCGATGAACCTTCGCCACGCCCAGTTCGCGGTTCACCGCCGCTGCGGCGTTCGCCTTGAATCGCCCGACCAGGCCCGACAGATCGCCCTCCGCCAACTCGACCAGCCAGTGCAGATGATCGGGCATCAGCACGTACGCGAGTGTCCGGCAACGCCCGGTCTCGTCGCTGCGCCGCAGCGCGTGCACGACCGCGCGCGCGACGCCGAAATCCGCAAAAAGCGGCGTACGATGGGCCGTCACGGTGGTCAAAAGATAAATTCGGCCGGATTCGGAGTAGCGGCCGGTACGTAGGGCATGAGCATGTTTGAGCATGCGTAAAGCATAGACAAGGGAGTGGCGGAT
>JBEOKH010000242.1:0-7636 GCA_040275625.1 Thauera sp.
GCCGGCGGCCGACGACGATCCGGCCTTCCTGCTCTACTCGTCGGGCACCACCGGCCGCCCCAAGGGCATCATCCACGCCCACCGCGCGATCCGCGACGCCCACGTGTTCGCTCGCGACATCCTCGGCGCGCGCCCGGAACATCGCTTCTATTCCAGCTCCAAGCTCTTCTTCGCCTACCCGCTCGCCAATGCCTTCTTCGCCGGTCTGCGCCTGGGCGCCACCGTGATCCTCGATCCGGCCTGGCCCGATCCGGAGCACGTGGCGGCGATGGTCGAGCGCCACGCCCCGCACATCTTCTTCAGCGTGCCCACCCTGTACCGGCGCCTGGTCGATGCGGGCGTGCATTTCCGCGGGCTGCAGGCGGCAGTGTCCGCCGGCGAGGCCTGTCCGCCCGCGCTCGCCCGCGAATGGCAGGCGATGACCGGGGTGCCGCTGGTCAACGGCTACGGCACGACCGAGACGCTGTCGCTGATGCTCTACCGCACCCCGGAGATGGACGCGGCGCAGCCCACGCCGCTGACCGACATCCAGCCCGAGCAGCTGACCAGCGGCGAGGTCGAGACCTGGCGGCTGTGGTTCGCCCACCCCGCGGTCGCGCTCGGCTACTCACGCGTGGTCACTCACGACAGCGCACGCTTCGCCGATGGCCGCTTCGCCCCCGGCGACGTGTTCCGCGTTGCGCCCGACGGCGGCTGGCTGTTCGCGGGCCGCACCGACCAGCTCGTGAAGGTGTTCGGGCGCTGGGTGGATGTGGTCGCGATCGAACAGGCCCTGCAGGAGCGCATGCGCGGCAAGGCCGAGGAGATCTGCCTGATCCCGGTGCAAGGCACCGACGCCGAGATGATCCGCCTGCACCTGTTCGCGATTCCCGGCGACCTTCCGCCGCCGCAGGTGATGGCCGCCGCGCTGGCCGCGATCGAGACCCTGCCGCCCTACCAGCGCCCCGAGAAGGTGCATCTGGTCGACCACTTCCCGCGCACCGACACCGGCAAGCTGCGTCGCAACGAGCTCGCGCGCCACGCCGGCTGAGCACACCCGAATCCGACAACAGGCACCGCCGCACGGTGCCGCAAGGCGGCCGCAAGGCCGCGCCCGCTGCCTGCGGAACACCCTGCTGGCGGCGTACGGAAGAGGCCGCCGACCCGGCGACGGGCGGCAGGAAACCAGAAACCAAGGAGACATCCATGCCAAAGTTCCACACTGCCCTGCGCACACTCGCCACCGCCGGCCTGTGCCTGGCCGCATCCCTGCCGGCCTTCGCCGGGCCGGAGATCCTGCGCGTGCATCACTTCCTGCCGACCGGCTCGACGGCGCACGCCAAGTTCATCACCCCGTGGTGCGCGAAGATCGAGGCCGAATCGGCCGGCGATCTCAAGTGCCAGATCTTTCCGTCGATGCAGCTCGGCGGCTCGCCCGCCCAGCTCATCGACCAGGCGCGCGACGGCGTCGCCGACATCGTGTGGACGCTACCCGGCTACAGCGCCGGCCGCTTTCCCATCGTCGAGGTGTTCGAGCTCCCGTTCATGATCTCCACCGCAGAGGCCACCAGCCGCGCGGTGTGGGACTTCGTCCAGGCGCACGATCGCAAGGAGTTCGAGGCGGTGCATCCGATCGCCTTCCATGTGCACGGCCCCGGCCACTTCTTCATGGTCAAGAAGCCGGTCACCAGTCTCGACGACATCAAGGGCACCAAGCTGCGCGCACCGACCCGGCTCACGAACCTGATGCTCGCCTCGCTCGGCGCCAGCCCGGTGGGCATGCCGGTGCCGCAGGTGCCGGAGGCGCTGTCGAAGGGGGTGATCGACGGCGCCATCCTGCCGTACGAGGTCGTGCCGGCGATCAAGGGCCACGAGCTCACGAAATATGCCAGCGAGGGCGACCCGAAGTTCGCCGGGATCTACACCACGGTGTTCGTCTTCGCGATGAACAAGACCCGCTATGAAAGCCTGCCCGAGAAGCTGCGCAAGGTGATCGACGCCAACAGCGGCGCCGACACCTCGGCCTGGATCGGCAAGGTGTATGACGAGGCCGACGGTCCGGCGCGCAAGAAGCTGGCCGACAACGGCAACGCGATCAACACCCTCCCGGCTGCCGAGCTCGAGAAATGGAAGAGCGCCAGCAGCAGCGTGGCCGAGCAGTGGACGAAGGATGTGTCCGCCAAGGGGGCTGATGGTGCCCGCCTGCTCGAGGCTGCCCGCGCGCTGATCGCCAGCCACAGCCACTGACCGTCCCCGCATCCGGCCCCTGCCTCGCCCTTCGGGGCCGGACCACCCCCTGCAGCAGGTTTTCTCAGCGGAGAGCCCGATGAACGATGCCCAATCCCCGGCGCTGAAGCGTCCGCGCGACCGCGTCGGACGCGCCCTCGACGTCCTCTGCCGGGCCTTCGCCGTCGGCGGCGGACTGGTCCTCGCCGCCATGGCGCTGATGATGGTGTTCAGCATCGCCCGCCGTTCCCTCATCGGCACGCCGGTGCAGGGCGATTTCGAGCTCGTGCAGTACGCCACCGCGATCGCGGTGTCGATGTTCCTGCCCTTCTGCCAGATGGTGCGCGGCCACATCATCGTGGACTTCTTCACGATGGGGGCGAGCGAGCGCGTGCGCGCCGCGCTCGATGCCTTTGCCGGCGTGCTGCTCGCAGGCGCGGCCGTCCTGGTCGGGTGGCGACTCAGCGTGGGCATGGGTGAGCTGCTCACCAACGGTGACAGCTCGATGATCCTCGGTGTGCCCACCTGGTACGCGTACACGGCGATGGTGCCGTCCTTCTTCCTGCTCGGCTGCGCGGCACTCTACACCGCTGCCATCAACCTGCTCGAGGTGCGCAAATGAGCGGCATCGAATTCGGCCTGCTGGCCTTCGTCTTCCTGCTCGTGCTGCTCGCGCTGCGGGTGCACATCGCGGTCGCCATGCTGATCACCGGCATCACCGGCTACGTGTCGATGGTCGGGTGGGCGCCGCTGCTCGCCTACCTGAAGAACGCCGCCTTCGCGCGCTATTCGGTGTACGACCTCGCGGTGGTGCCGCTCTTTCTGCTGATGGGGCAGTTCGCACTGCGCGGCGGCCTCTCGAAGGGGCTGTTCGATGCGGCCAACGCCTTCGTCGGCCACTGGCGCGGCGGCATCGCGATGGGCGCCGTCGGCGCCTGCGCGGGTTTCGGCGCGATCTGCGGGTCCTCGCTCGCCACCGCCGCCACCATGGGCCAGGTCGCGCTGCCCGAACTCCGCCGTCACGGCTACTCGCCGGGGCTCGCCACCGGCGCGCTGTCCGCGGGTGGCACCCTCGGCGTGCTGATCCCGCCCTCGGTGGTGCTGGTGATCTACGCCATCCTCACCGAGCAGAACATCGCCCGCCTGTTCCTCGCCGCCCTCATCCCGGGCATCCTGGCGGCGATCGGATACATGATCACGATCATGATCTATGTGCGCCTGAATCCGGCCGCCGGCCCCGCCGGCCCGCGCGTGCCGTGGGCGGGGCGGCTGCGCGCGCTGCTGCAGATCTGGCACGTGCTGGCGATCTTCGTGATCGTGATCGGCGGCATCTACGCCGGCATCTTCACGCCGACCGAGGCCGCCGCGGTGGGCGCAGTCGCCACCGGCATCGTCGCCCTGCTCGCTGGCGGCCTGCGCCGCGGCGGCTGGCTCGCCTGCATTTATGGCACCGCGCAGTCCACGGCGATGATCTTCCTCGTGCTGCTCGGCGCCGACGTGCTCAACGTCTTCCTGGCGCTGACCCAGTTGCCAACGGAACTCGCCGCCTGGGTCACAGGCTCGGGCCTGCCACCGCTGGCGGTGCTGTTCTCGATCTTCGCCATGCTGGTGGTGCTCGGCTGCATCATGGACAGCCTGTCGATGATCCTGCTGATGGTGCCGATCTTCTTTCCGGTGGTGATGGGCCTCGATCTGTTCGGGCTCGGAGACACCGAGAAGGCGATCTGGTTCGGCATCATGATGCTGATGCTGGTCGAGATCGGACTGATCACGCCGCCGGTGGGGATGAACGTGTACATCATCAACAGCCTCGCCGGCGACATCCCGATGAGCACGACCTTCCGCGGCGTCATCCCCTTCCTGATCTCGGACGCGATCCGCATCCTGCTGTTGGTGTTCGTGCCGTCGATCAGCCTGTTCCTGGTGCGGATCTTCGGCTAGCGGCATCGCCCCCGCCATGAGCGCGTGCGTGCCACCTGCGCGCACGCGCTCATCGGGCAGTACCGCCCCCCTGCGCCAGGCGCCTCACGCCTCGCACATCAAGCCCCCTCACGTCCCGTCTTTCGCCAGCTCCCGAGCCACGCTGGCGAGCTTGTCATCCATGGTCTGCTCGCGGTCAGTACGCGTGCCGAGCCGGATCGAGGTGGTGATGCGGGGCGCGCCCATGGCGTGCACCACCTCGTGGCAGCGCTTGACCGCCGCCATCACGACGTCCCATTCGCCCTCGATATTGGTGCCGTACGCGTGCAGTTGCGACTTCAGTCCCGCGTCGTGGATCACGCGCTCGCAAGCCGCCACATAGGACGACACGGACAGGCCCACGCCGAGCGGAACGACGCAGAGATCGAGAATGACTTTCATGATGCAGGTCTCCTCCGAGATCGATTCTGAGCGTTCATTCTAGCGCGGCCGGCGCGCCGCTTCCCGGCCGATGGCCGATGGCGCGGGCAACGTCAGCGCGCTCACACACCACTGCCCGGGTTGCAGCCCGTCCAGCCGCCATGGACCGATCGCCACCCGGATCAGGCGCAGCGTCGGATGGCCGATCTTCGCCGTCATCCGGCGCACCTGCCGGTTCTTGCCCTCACGCAGCACGATCTCCACCCAGCTCGTCGGCACCGACTTGCGAAAACGCACCGGAGGATCGCGCGGCCACAGCCAGTCGGGTTCTGCAATCCAGCGCGCGGCGCATGGCAGGGTGCGGAAGTCGCCGAGGTCCAGCCCCGCGCGCAGGATCGCGAGCGCTGCCTCGTCGACCTCCCCCTCCACCTGCACCACGTAGGTCTTGGCCAGCTTGTGACGCGGATCGGCGATGCGGGACTGCAACGCGCCGTCGTCGGTCAGCAGCACCAGGCCCTCGCTGTCGGCGTCCAGACGGCCCGCCGCATAGACGCCGGGCACCGCAATGTGATCCTTCAATGTCCTGCGGCCGGTCTCGTCGGTGAATTGGCACAGCACACCGAAGGGCTTGTTGAGCAGCAGGAGGCGCGTCTCGGCTCGCCCCCCAGGGGGAGTGTCGGTTTTTTTTACACTTCTGGGCGACTGCCGGCCGGACACTTTTTTTGGCAAATACATGAAATCTTTGCTGTTCCCCACTTTAGGCATTTTCTTTTCGATGTCGGTAAAAATTACACGAACATGAAATTACATTTAGACAAACTTTTCATATCCCCACCATTGCTCGAAGTCATGAATATGGCACGCATATTGCTTTCCAATTCGCGTTCCCACCCGGGAGCGTTCGAACCCATCCCGTAACCCGCTCGAGGAGTCTCCCATGCGTGCCCTGCTCTCCATCGCCGTGCTGTCCATTCTTTCCGCGCCGGCCTTCGCCGTCGACCCGGGAAACACCGTTCCCGAACCCGAGACGCTCGCGCTGATCGGCGTAGCCCTCGCCGGTCTGGTCGCCAGCCGCCTGCGCAACAAGAAGAAGTAATTCCTGCCTAGCATCGGGACGACCTTCCGCATCTAGAGCCCCCTTCGCACGGGCGCTCGAGCCACCGATGCGGAAGGGGGGTGCTACTGCATCCGGCCACCGCGCCTCGTCCTCCAATACCCTGCCCTTTTTGCCCCAGGCGGGGACGTCCGGCAACGCCAACAAGACCAATTGCCGGTCTTGTCACCCAGGACAGTGCGCCCGCATCCCATCGTTCGTCTCCAGGCGCGCGCAACTGAAGTAGACCGCAATTCAGGAGCAGTCAAATGGCCACCGCTTTCATCTCGTCGCTCGCTCACGGCAGCCCTTACGGTAGTTCACTTTTCGGATATCCGAGCTACTGGGACGTCACACTGACCGGGAGTGACTATTTCAGCGGCACGTATGATGCGTGGTGCGGCAATCCGACTCTCTTTCTTTCTGTAGGCAACACTGGCACGGTCGATCTCTATTCGACCTACTCCCCTGCAAGCGTCTACACCCAGCCGAACACCGCAATTCCAGGATCGGTTTTCAGCGGCTCGACCTACAGCCCCTCCGCCGCCATCGCCCAGTTAGATAACGTCAACTGGCTGCTGAATCAGCATTACACGACCAATCCCCAGTTCAGCGCCTCCGAGGTCCAGCTTGCGATTTGGAGGCTGCTCGGTTTCTCCACCGGCTCTCAGTATCTTCAGTCCGCCGACTGGCAGGAAGCCGATGTGCAGACCTTGGTCAGTCAGGCGAGCAGCGCGGCTGCGGACTCCTTCGTCCCCGGCGATGACGACGTCTTTGCCGTCATTGCGGATCCGACCTTCGATTACATCTCGCAGGGCACGAATTACGGCCAGGCGCAACCCATCATCATTGAAGCGCGATTCGCCAAGCTCGGCGATCGCGTGTGGCTCGATGCAAACGCGAACGGCGCGCAGGACGCAGGCGAGGCGGGCGTGGCGGGGGTGACCGTCCAGCTCAGCGGAACGGATGCTTTCGGCCAAGCCGTGACGCGGACGACGACGACGGCAAGTGACAATCTCGCGACGGCTGGCGTTGACGAGACGGGCTCCTACTTGTTCTCCCGCCTCGCTCCCGGGACTTACACGGTTACGTTCGTCCTGCCTTCCGGCTACAGCTTTACCACCCAACTCAATCCCGGCAACGCCGACGGCATTGCGAACGACTCCGACGCCAATACTGCAACCGGCGTCACATCAGCCGTCGTGTTGAGTTCCGGTGAGATCGAGCGCGACGTGGATGCCGGCCTCTACCAGGGCGCCGCGATCGGTGACCGCGTCTGGGAAGACACCAACGCCAACGGCCAGCAGGACGCGGGCGAGGCCGGCATCGCCGGCGCCACCGTGCGCCTCTACACCTGCGTGAATGGCGCCCCCGGCGCCCTGGTCGCCCAGACCACGACCAACGCCAGCGGCAACTACGCCTTCGCCGGCCTGATGCCCGGCCAGTACATCGTCGCCTTCGAGACCCCGAGCGGCTACACGCTCAGCACCGCCGACGTCGGTGCCGACGGCACCGACAGCGATGCCGGCGCCGGTGGCCTCAGCGGCTGCTACACCCTCGCCTCCGGCGAGACCAACGACACGGTCGACGCCGGCTTCTGGCGCCCGGCCGCGATCGGCGACCGCGTCTGGCTCGATGCCAACGCCAACGGCCAGCAGGATGCGGGCGAAGCCGGCGTCGCCGGCGTCGCCGTCGAGCTTTACGCCTGCGCCAACGGCGCTCCGGTCGGCAGCGCGCTGGCCTCCACCTCCACCGACGCCGCGGGCAACTACGGCTTCGCCGGCCTCAAGCCCGGTGACTACGTCGTCAAGTTCATCACCCCCGCGGGCTACAGCCTGAGCCCGATCAACATCGGCGCCGACGCCACCGACAGCGACGCCGGCCTCGGCGGCTTCACCGCCTGCTACACCCTCGCCTCCGGTGAAACCGACAACAGCGTAGACGCCGGCCTCTACCAGGGCGCCGCGATCGGTGACCGCGTCTGGGAAGACACCAACG
>JBEOKH010000243.1:0-5494 GCA_040275625.1 Thauera sp.
AGGTGCTGACGATGACCTACGCGAGCTTCGACGACCTGCTCAACGATTTGCGCCGGAGTGGTTCGGCGTGCGCGATGCAGGCGCGCCGCCGCGGCCTGACCGGGCGCTCGACGTGGGCGGCGACGCGCGCTGCGTACGCGCAGTGCGTGCGAAGTCACGCTGGTCAATTACCACAAGGACGGGACGCGTTATCGTGCGGGGATCCGCCTGGCACCGGTGCTCGATGACGCCAACCAGCCGGTCTGGTTTGTCGCGCAGGAGCGGAAGCTGCCCGATCCGGCCGGTTAGGCCCGCAGCTGCTTCACTTCTCGAGGAACGCGCGCAAGGCCTCGAGCTTGTCGGCCCAGTAGGCCTTCATTTTCTCGGCGGCATCGGGTGTCGGCAGCTTGGCGTGCTGCGGCACGACCTGGCACTTGAGCGAACCCTTCGGCCAGAAATTCACGCTCAGGGTGCTGGCGTCGCCCCAGAGGATGCGGATGGATTTGTGCGGCGTGGCCTTGCGGACGGTGAGGGGCGTGCGCGGCAGCCACTGCTGGCCGCCGGCCAGGAACCACGCCCACGGCCGGCCGGTGTTGGGGTCGATGGCGACGGTGGTCGGGCGCTCCGCCAGATCCTGCAGCGTCGTCGGTGCGCCGCAGCGCGCGAGCAGTTCGGGCGCGGCGACGATGTGGAAGGACACGCGCGACACCGCGCGCGCGACGAAACGGCTGTCGCGCAGCACGCCGACGCGGATGCCGATGTCGATCTGCTCATCGACCACGTCGGCGAACTGATCCGAGAAGCGCAGGTCAAGCTGCAGCCCCGGGTGCTGCGCGCACAGCTCGCCGAGCACCCGCATCAGCCCATGGCGGCCGAGCGCCCGCGGCGCGGTGATGCGCACCAGGCCGGCGAGCTCGCTGTCGCGCGCCTGCCCGGCCCTCTGAAAGATCGCATCCACGCCCTGCAGGCTTTGGCGCGCCCGCGCCGCGAGCTGTTCGCCGGATTCGGTGATGCGGTTGTGGCGGGTGTTGCGGTGAAAGAGCAGCTCGCCGACGTGGTCTTCGAGGTCCTTCACCGCTCGCGTGACCGCCTGCGGCGAAACGCCCAGGCGGGTGGCGGCTTCCTTGAAGTTGCGCGACTCGGCGGCGGTGCAGAAGATGCGCAGCATTTCGAGGCGGTTGAGCATGGGGAGGCTCCTGGGGTGGCAGACGAAGGGCCGAGGCTTGCGCGATCCCTGCCCCGCCTTGAATTCCTGCCACGGGAATACTGAAATCTGAAATTATCCATTTATCGGATTTAGCCGCATACGGATACTTTCAGGGTCGCGGGCCGTGCGCCCGCTTGCCCCCAGGATTCCCGCCATGACCATCAAGTCCCGCGCCGCAGTCGCCTTCGGCCCCAACCAGCCCCTGCAGATCGTCGAAGTGGATGTCGAACCGCCGAAGAAGGGCGAGGTGCTCGTGCGCATCGTCGCCACCGGCGTGTGCCACACCGACGCCTTCACGCTGTCGGGCGACGACCCCGAGGGCATCTTCCCGTCCATCCTCGGCCACGAGGGCGGCGGCATCGTCGAGGCGGTGGGCGAAGGCGTGAGCTCGCTCGAGGTCGGCGACCACGTGATCCCGCTGTACACGGCCGAATGCCGCGAGTGCAAGTTCTGCAAGTCGGGCAAGACCAACCTGTGCCAGGCCGTGCGCGCCACCCAGGGCAAGGGCCTGATGCCCGACGGCACCACCCGCTTCTCCTACCAGGGCCAGCCGATCTACCACTACATGGGCACCTCGACCTTCTCGGAATACACCGTGGTGCCCGAGATATCGCTCGCCAAGATCCCCAAGGACGCGCCGCTCGACAAGGTCTGCCTGCTCGGCTGCGGCGTCACCACCGGCATCGGCGCGGTGCTCAACACTGCCAAGGTGGAAGAAGGCGCCAGCGTCGCCATCTTCGGCCTCGGCGGCATCGGCCTGGCCGCGATCATCGGCGCGAAGATGGCCAAGGCCGGGCGCATCATCGCCATCGACATCAACCCGGCCAAGTTCGACATCGCCCGCGAGCTGGGCGCCACCGACTTCGTCAATCCGAAGGATCACGACAAGCCGATCCAGGACGTCATCGTCGAGCTGACCGACGGCGGCGTGGATTACTCCTTCGAGTGCGTCGGCAACGTCAAGCTGATGCGCGCCGCGCTCGAGTGCTGCCACAAGGGCTGGGGCGAATCGACCATCATCGGCGTGGCCGGCGCGGGGCAGGAGATCAGCACTCGCCCGTTCCAGCTCGTCACCGGCCGCGTGTGGCGCGGCAGCGCCTTCGGCGGCGTCAAGGGCCGCACCGAACTGCCGAGCTACGTGCAGAAGGCGCAGAAAGGCGAGATCCCGCTCGACGCGTTCATTACCCACAACATGCCGCTCGAGGACATCAACCAGGCTTTCGACCTGATGCACGAGGGCAAAAGCATCCGCACGGTGATTCACTTCTGATCCGGGAGATGCGACCGTGAGCCTGGAAATCCTCAGCACCCAGAAGAGCTTCGGCGGCTGGCACCAGCGCGTCCGCCACCACGCGCAGACCCTCGACTGCGACATGGTATTCGCCATCTACCTGCCGCCGCAGGCCGAACAGCCGGGCGCCCGCCTGCCGGTGCTGTACTGGCTGTCGGGGCTCACCTGCACCGACGAGAACTTCATGCATAAGGCCGGCGCGCAGCGCATGGCGGCCGGGCTCGGCCTGATCATCGTCGCCCCCGACACCAGCCCGCGCGGCGCCGACGTGCCGGGCGACCCGGACGGCGCCTGGGACTTCGGCCACGGCGCCGGCTTCTATGTGAACGCCACCCAGGCGCCATGGTCGCGCCACTACCGCATGCACGACTACGTGGTCGAGGAGCTGCCGGCGCTGGTCGAGGCGAACTTCCCCGCCTCCGACCGGCGGGGCATCAGCGGCCACTCCATGGGCGGCCACGGCGCGCTGGTGTGCGCACTGCGCAACCCGGGGCGCTACCGCTCGGTGTCGGCGTTCGCGCCGATCACCAACCCGATGCACTGCCCCTGGGGCGAAAAGGCCTTCTCGCGTTTTCTCGGCGAAGACCGCGCGCAGTGGCGCGAGTGGGACACCTGCGCGCTGATCGCGCAAGCCACCGAGCGCCTGCCGCTGCTGGTCGACCAGGGCGAAGCGGACGGCTTCCTCGCCGAGCAGCTCAAGCCCGAAGCCCTGCAGGCCGCCGCTGCAGCCGCCGGCCACCCGCTGACGCTGCGCCTGCAGCCGGGCTACGACCACAGCTATTACTTCATCGCCAGCTTCATCGAGGATCATTTGCGGCATCACGCAAGGGTGCTGGTAGGGTAGGCTCCTGAGCCTGAAAAGGCATCAAAACACGCATCTCATGATGCTATATTTGGTGCCCACACACAGGAGTTTCCCATGCGTACCACTCTCGCGCTCGACGACGACTTGCTCGCCAAGGCACAGGCCCTCACCGGCATGACGGAGAAGACCCAGCTGGTTCGCGAGGCATTGCGCGCGCTAATCCAGCGCGAAAGCGCAAAACGCCTCAGCCTGCTCGGCGGCTCCGAGCCGCAGCTCCGGGATGTCCCGCGGCGCCAGTCGGCGCCTCGCGCATGATCCTGGTCGATACCTCGATCTGGATCGATCACCTGCGTGCGGGCGACGAACACCTCGGCGCGCTACTCGACTACGGCCAGGTGCTCTCGCACCCGTCAGTCGTGGGGGAACTCGCCCTTGGCAACCTGAACAACCGCCGCGCCATCCTGGATGCAATGAGCGAACTGCCACAAGCGCAGGTCGCGACGGATGATGAGGTTCTCTGCTTCATTGAGGCGCACACACACTTCGGCCTCGGCATCGGCTACGTCGATTCAGGTCTCCTGGCTGCAACCCGGCTTACCCCCGGCGCCAAGCTCTGGACGCGCGACAAGAGGCTACTGGCTGCAAGCAGTCGTCTTGAGCTGGCCTACTTGCCCGCACATTGATCAAGGCGTGCGCACTCGCACCCTGCTCCCCTGCAATCGCCTTGATCGCCGCGGCGTCCTTCGCTACGCGAAAGGATTGAGGACATCCACCCCGAGCGCCCGGAAGTCCGCAACATTGCGCGTGACAACCGTCAGACCCTGTGTCCTCGCAGTCGCCGCGATCATCGCGTCCTCGTAGAGCGTGTCAGACTGCCGGTGCATCAGCTTCGCCCATTCCCTGAAGGCCGTGGCATCCATCGCCAGCACATTCCAGGCGCTGGCCACGCGCTCGAGCCAGGCTTCGATTTCCGCGGCCTTCGCGGGATCCTGTTCGCGCGTGCGTTCGATTCCGGCCTGAATCTCCCCGAGCGTGACCGCCGACAGGAACAGGCTGGCGTCATCCACCGACTGCAGCCAGGCGACCACGGCGCCGTGGGGGCGCGGCCTGCGCAGTTCGGAGACGACGTTGGTGTCGAGCAGGTACATGCCGATCAGCCCAGATCCACCGGCGCGCGGCGGCGGGCCTCGCCGCACGCGGGAACGAGCTCGTCGGTGCGCGCCTCGTCCGCCAACAGCAAAGCCTTGAGCGAAGGCCGCGCCGCGGCCTGCAGGCGGCGCCACTCCTGCACCGGAATCAACACCGCGGCCTCGACACCCCGCCGGGTGACCATCTGCGGCCCCTCGGACAGGCAGCTATCGAGGAACTCGCTGAACCGCGCCTTCGCATCCTGTACTGGCCATACATGCATGATCACACCTCGCTGACTAGCTTCATGACTAGTTTGTGCTGATGAGAATTGGGCGTCAACTCCTTGTCGATTTCCCCCGCAGCCTCACCCTGCTGCCCCGCACCCCCTGCACCACCTCGATCGCCACGTCGATCTGCTGCTTCATCTCCTCGACGTGCGAGATCACGCCGACCGTGCGGCCGCGCTGCTGCAGGTCGATGAGCGCCTTCATCGCCATGTCCAGCGACTCCGGGTCGAGGCTGCCGAAGCCTTCGTCGATGAAGAGCGTGTCGAGCTGCACGCCGCCGGCGTAGGCCTGGACGACGTCCGACAGCCCGAGCGCGAGCGACAGCGAGGCCATGAAGCCTTCGCCGCCGGACAGCGTGCTCGCGGGGCGGCTGCGGCCGGTGTACTCGTCGAAGACTTCCAGATCGAGGCCGCCGGCGCGGCGGGCGTCGGCGAGGTCTTCGCGGCGCTGGAGCTGGTAGCGGCCGCGGCTCATCGCCGCCAGGCGCAGGGAGGCGGCGCGCAGCACGTCGTCGAGGAGCGCGGCGAGCACGTAGCGCTGGAAGGTGAGGTTGCGGCCGTTGGTGCCGTTGGCGATGTCGGCGAGGTGGCCGACGACGCGGTATTCGGCTTCGATGGCGCCGGATTGGCGGGCGATGTCGTCGAGGCGGGCGAGGGTTTCGCCGAGCGTGACGAGCGCGCTGCGGGTGTGGGCGAGGCGGTCGAGCGCGGCTTCGACCGCGGCGCGGGCGGAGGCGGCGCGGGCGTCGAGGGCGACGAGATCCGGGCGGGTCAGGCCGGCGATGGCGAGGGTGG
>JBEOKH010000244.1:0-3406 GCA_040275625.1 Thauera sp.
GCTCTACGCCCCCGGCGCCCGCTTCAAGGACCCCTTCAACGAGGTCGCCGGCACCGCCGACATCCGCGGCATCTTTGCGCACATGTTCGCCACTACCGACGCTCCGCGCTTCGTGGTCACCGACTGCATCGAGCAGGGCGAGCAAGCGATGCTGGGCTGGGAATTCCACTTTGCGCTGCGCGGGCGCGCGCTGACGGTGCGCGGCGTCACGTATCTGCGCTTCGACGCCGACGGCCGGGTCGTGCTGCACCGCGATTACTGGGATGCCGCCGAGGAGTTGTACGAAAAGCTGCCGCTGCTCGGGGGCGTGATGCGCTTGCTCAAGCGCCGGCTGAGCGCCTCGCTCGACCGGTCCTGAAGCCTGCCGTGAAAGTCCTTGTGCCATGCGAAGATCCGTCGCACATCGGCTGACCCGGCCCTGCAAGGCGGACTATCATCCGTCGCTGATAGAACACCACACACAGGCACGCCCCATGCTTTCACGCCGTCACACCATCGCCCGCGCTATTTTCCGTCTCCTCGCCGTCCCGCTGCTCGCCCTCGGCCTGCTCGCCGCTTGCGCCCCGTCCGAGCCGGCATTCAAGAGCACCGACATCACCGGCGCCGACTACGGCAAGAACTTCGCCCTCACCGACCACCACGGCCAGCCGCGCACGCTGGCCGACTTCAAGGGCAAGGTCGTCACCGTCTTTTTCGGCTACACCCAGTGCCCCGACGTCTGCCCGACCGCGCTGTCGGGCATGAGCACGGTGATGCAGGCGCTCGGCGCTGACGCCGACCGCGTGCAGGTGATCTTCGTCACCGTCGACCCCGAACGCGACACGCCCGAGTTGCTCGCTGAATATGTGCCGCTGTTCGACAAGCGCTTCCTCGGCATGTACGGCACGCCGGAGAAGATCGCCGGGATCGCCAGGGATTTTCGGGTGTTTTACCGCAAGAGCGGCGACCTGCAAGGCCACTACACCATCGACCACACCGCAGGCACCTACGTCTTCGGGCAGGACGGCCGCGCGCGGCTTTACGTCCGGCACGCCGAAGATCCGCAGGTGATCGCGGCCGACATCAAGGCACTGCTGGCGGGGAAGTGAGGCAAGTCACCGTATTTCGACGATGCGCTCGCCGCTTTCGAGTGCCGTTTTTAGAAGCGGCAGTACCGATTAGAAAGCACTCATCAAGGCCTGCTTGCGGCAGTTCCCGAGGCGAACGCATACGGCTTGAGGTGGAATGCACTCCAGTCGATCTGAAAGGAGGCGAAAATCATCGTCTTTCGTGATGATGATGATGCGCCCCTCCTCCTTTGCTCGATGCCAGATCTCAGCGTCGGGAGATTTGTCCAGCCCAAGATCGCAGACATGGCGAGCATTCAGCCCTTTGCCGGAAAGCCAGCGCGCAAGCGCAATGGGCAGTTGCGCGTCAACGAGGAACTTCACGCGGCGATCAGGACCGGGTGGTCAGCCTGTCGGGCGTATTCAAGCACCGCGCGGATGTCCGCATCCGCCAGCACGGGGTAGTCCTCGAGGATCTCTGCCGGACTCGCGCCCGCACTCAGCTGGCTCAGCACGTCGGAAACACGGATGCGAAAACCGCGGATGCACGGGCGCCCCCCGCATTGGTCGGGGGAGATCGTGATGCGTTTCATCAGGTCGAGCCCAGCTTCCCTGCCGCCCTCCCGTTATTACTGCTCAGTGGGTGCAGGCAGTATAGCCGCGCAAGGTTCCGGTCGCGGAAGCTTACGCCACCGCCGCCAGCATCCCCCGCATCTTCTGCATCGCCTTCGCTTCGATCTGGCGGATGCGCTCGGCCGACACGCCGTATTCGGCGGCCAGCTCGTGCAGGGTGGCGCTGTCGCCCTCGGCGAGCCAGCGCCGCTGCACGATCGTGCGGCTGCGCTCGTCCAGGCTGGCGAGCGCGCGTTTGAGGCCGGTGTCCTGCAGGTGCGCCAGCTGCGTCTGCGCCAGCGCTTCCGATGGCTCGGCGTGCGGGTCGGGCAGGTAGGCGATGGGGGCGAAGCGCTCGTCATCGTCGTCGTTGCCGCCGTCGAGCGGAATGTCACGGCCGGTGAGGCGTGTCTCCATCTCGACCACCTCCTCGGGCTTGACGCCGAGCTGGGTGGCGATCGATTGCACTTCGGCGGGCTGCAGCGTGGTGCTGTCCTGCTTCATGCCGCGCAGGTTGAAGAACAGCTTGCGCTGCGCCTTGGTGGTGGCGATCTTCACCAGGCGCCAGTTCTTGAGCACGTATTCGTGGATCTCGGCCTTGATCCAGTGGATCGCGAACGACACCAGACGCACGCCGCGCGCCGGGTCGAAGCGCTTGACCGCCTTCATCAGGCCGATGTTGCCTTCCTGGATCAGGTCGGCGTGCGGCAGACCGTAGCCGAGGTAGCCACGCGCGATCGCGACCACCAGGCGCAGGTGCGACATCACCAGCTGGCGCGCAGCATCGACATCACCGTCGTCGCGCAGCCGTGTCGCCAGATCCACTTCCTGCTGCTCGCTGAGCATCGGCATGCGATTCACGCTCTGGATGTACTGGTCCAGGCTGCCGGTGGCGGGAACGGGAAAGGTCAGGGCTTGTGACATGGGCTTGGGTCCTCCTTGCGCATCATTTTAGCACTCGGGGCGTGAGAGTGCTAAGGGGCGGAGGGAGTTCCAGGGGCGCGATGCCGCGTGAGGTAGTCGGCGGGCTTCAGGATGGGAATGCCGTGCCATGGGTTCAGAACGAGCAGATCCTTGTCCCCGCTGATGATCGCCGCCGCTTTGCCCGCGAGCGCAACCTCCGGGAACTTGTCGTCGCGCGGATCGCGGCAGGCTGCAACCCTGCGAATGATCGGCACGATCTGCATGACGCCATCGAGCATGCGGATGAACTCACGCCGGTCGTCCCTTGAGACATAGGGGTCGATCACGCCGGCCAGTCCTTGTTTCGCCTCGGTGGCGGCGACGGTGCGCATGGTGGCGACTCCTTTTCGCTTTGATGTGCCAAAATTGTCTTTTTTGTACAAAATGTGCGCAATTCGGCGTTGAATGCAGCCGTGCTGCTGCTTGCCTCCAGCCCTTCTTGCATTCCTGCTCAACCATGGTCATGATCATGGTCATCTATGCCGCCGATAGGAGCTCGACCATGCAAACCATCCAGGCCTCCGAATTCAAGGCTCGCTGCCTCGCCCTGATGGACCAGGTGGCGGCCTCCGGCGAGATCCTCGTCGTCACCAAGAACGGCAAGCCCGTCGCCGAGCTGCATCCCTATCAGGGGGCGCGCGCGTCGTCGCCCTTCGGTCTGCACCCGGGCGTGCGCATCCTCGGCGACATCGTGTCGCCGGTCGCCGACGATGACTGGGCGGTGCTGTCGTGATCGTCCTCGACACGCACGTGCTCATCTGGATGGATGCCGACGATGCCGCGCT
>JBEOKH010000245.1:0-2591 GCA_040275625.1 Thauera sp.
CCTCATCCACCGCCGAGGTGGCCTCGTCGAGCACCAGCACACAGGGGTCCTGCACCAGCGCGCGGGCGATCGCGATGCGCTGGCGCTGGCCGCCGGAGAGTTGCTGGCCACGCTCGCCGAGCGGCGTGTCCAGCCCGTGTGGCAGACTCGCCACCAGCTCATCCAGGCGTGCCCGCCCCGCCGCCGTGCGCACCGCGTCGTCGCCCGCCCCCGGCGCGGCGTAGCGGATGTTGTCGGCAAGCGAGCCGCGGAACAGCACGATGTCCTGGCTCACCACCGCCACCACGCGGCGCAGTTCGCCGAGCGGAATCGTGCGCAGGTCGACGCCGTCAAGCCGCAGGGTGCCGGTCGCCGGGTCGTAGTGGCGGTGCAGCAGGTCGATCAGGGTGGACTTGCCGGCCCCCGAGGCGCCACTCAGCGCGACCTTGCTGCCGGCCGGGATCACCAGGCTGGCACCGTCGAGCACCGCTTCGGTGCGCTCGCGGTGGCGGAACACCACGCCGTCGAACTCGACCCGCCCCTGCCAGGCCGGCAGCAAGGCAGGCGGCGAAGGCGGCCCCTGCACCTCGGCGGCAGCCTCGCGCAGCTCACCGACCCGCATCAGGCTCACGCTCATGCGCTGGATCGCGACGTAGAGCCCGAGCAGGCTGTTGACCGGACCGGTCGCCATGCCGAGATAGGTCGAGAACGCGATCAGCGCGCCGAGCTGCCAGCTGCCGTCGATGACCCACCCGCCACCGATCAGGAAGGCCGCGGCGCGCGTCAGCGAGGTCAGCGTGCCCGGCACCGCGTGGGTGAGAAACTCGGTGCGCTGCAGGCCGAGCAGATCGTCGAGGTAGCGCGCGCCGAGCGCATCGAGGCGGACGCGCTCGGCGGCCTCGCGCCGCGAGGCCTGGATGAACTTCATCGCCGGCAAGGTCTCGACCAGGAAACTCGACACATCGGCCGCGCGCTCGCGCACGGTGCGCGTGCGCGCCTCGACCCTGCGTCGCATGCGGCGCAACCACACCACTTCGAGTGGCACCATCACGAGCGCGAGCAGCGACAGCTTCCACGACAGACCGAGCATCATCGCCACCGCGCCGATCAATCCAATCACGCTGCTCACCGCGGCGAACAGGCTATCGACCGCGAAACGCTGGATCTCGGCGACGTCGCCGTCGATGCGCGACATCAGGTCGCCCAGGCGCTGGCGTCCGTAGAAGGCCGGCGACAGGGTCTGCAGGTGACGGTAGAGGTCGCTGCGCAGCGCGAACAGGATGGTGCCGGAGAGCCGCGTATGGAGCAGCCGGTTGACACCGGCGAGCACGGTGCCGGCGATGCCCGCGGCGATCATCGCCGCCGCCACCGTCACCAGCATGCCGTAGTCGCGCGCAATCAGCCCGTCGTCGATCAGCAGCTTGGTCAGCCAGGGCTGCAGCAGGACCAGCAGCGAGGCGAGCAGGGACAGCGCCAGCAGGCCGGCGATCGCGCGCCGCTGCGGGCGGACGAAGGCGTACAGCCAGCGCAGGCCGTGGCGCAGCGCGTCGGGGCGTTCAGCGTGGATCAGCCGGCTCAGCATCGCGCCCCCGCAGCCGGCGCAGGCCCGCCGCGGGGGCGCTTGCACGAACACAGAGCGGCTCCGCGCGCGCGCATGGGTCAGAGGACGACCAGGTGTCCGTGCTCGCGGCGCGCGACGCCAGCGCGTTCGAGCTCGGCGACCAGCCAGCCCGCGAGCGCATCGGCATCGAGGCCCAGATAGCGCGCGTTGGCGGTGCGGTAGAGCGGTGTCTCGTCGAGGTGGCGCGCCAGTTCGTCGAGCGCCATGCCGCGCACCTCGAGCAGCTTGAAGGTGAGGCAGGCACGGATCGCATTGCGCGCCATGCGTGCGCCGTCGGCCTCGAAGGCGCGGAGGCGCGCGAAGGCGCGTTCGAGCGCGTCGTCGAACTCGACGAAGGGCGCCCCGTGACCGGGAATCACCGTATCGACCGCGAGCCGGCCGATCGCCTCCAGCGTGCGGCGCGCCTCGCCGAGCGCATCGCCGCTGCCAAGCACCTCGGCGAACAGGATGCCGAAACCGTCGCGCCACAGCGCATCGCCCGAGATCAGGATGCGGCGCTCGGCGTTGTAGTAGGCGAGCGCGTCCATGTCGTGGCCGGGCGCCGCCACCGCCTGCCATTCGAGCTCACCGGCGACGAAGCGCTCGCCGGCTGCCAGGGTGGCGTCGTGGGTGAAGCGCTCGCCGGCCTGGTCGGCGAGGCGGAGCAGCAGCGCCTCCTCGTCCCAGTGCTCGACCGCGTCCGCCATGCCCGCTGGGACCGCGATCGTGCAGCCGAAGGCGCGTTGCACCGCGGCATTGCCGCCGATGTGGTCGGAATGCGAGTGGGTGTTGACCAGGCGCGCCAGCGCGCGACCGTCGAGCGCCTTGCGCACCAGCTCGACCGTCTGCGCGGCGTGGGTCACGTAGCCCGAATCGACCAGCGTCGCCGCGCCGCCATCGAACAGCAGCACGTTGTTGGCCGACAGCCAGCCGCGCTCGAAGACCTCCAGGGTGGCGGGCAGGGGCGAGGGCGTGCTCAATCGCTGCCCTCCCCGACCTGAGCCGCGAAATT
>JBEOKH010000246.1:0-5752 GCA_040275625.1 Thauera sp.
ACCCCGGTTATCGCCGTGAAAGGGCGGTGTCCTAGGCCTCTAGACGATGGGGACCACGAACTGCAACTCTTCGAGTTGGTGGAGGTAAGCGGGATCGAACCGCTGACCTCTTGCATGCCATGCAAGCGCTCTCCCAGCTGAGCTATACCCCCGGCACCGAAGAGCGCGCATTGTAGGTTCTCCCCCGGCTCCTGTAAATGCTTTTTTCGCTTTTTGAACTACACCATGCCGTCACCGAGTACCTTGCCCGGATTCATCAGCCCCATCGGGTCGAGCGCACGCTTGATCCGCTGCATCAGCTCGATCTCCAGCGCCGATTTGTAGTGCACGATCTCGTCGCGCTTGAGCTGACCGAGGCCGTGCTCTGCCGAAATTGAGCCACCCAGCTCGCACACCAGATCATGCACGATGCGGTTGACCTCTGCAGTGAGCGCGACGAAGGCGGCGTTGTCGTCGGCGACCGGCTTCGAAAGGTTGTAATGCAGGTTACCGTCGCCAATGTGGCCAAAAGCCACCACACGTACGTCGGGCCAGCGTAGCGCGAGCGCCCTGCCCGCCAGCTCGAGGAATTCGGCGATGCGGCTCACCGGCACCGAGACGTCGTGCTTGATGCTGATGCCCTCGATGCGCTGTGCCTCGGAGACGTTCTCGCGCAGCGCCCACAAGGCCTGCCCCTGGGCACCGCTGGTCGCGACCGCGGCGTCGCTCGCCAGTCCCTTCGCGAAGGCCGCCGCGAGTGCCGCCTCAAGCGCCGCCTCGAGCTGCGCATCCGGAGCTGGATCGGACAGCTCCACCAGCACCGTCCACGCGGGAGCGCCCGCAAGCGGGTCGCGCGCGCCGGGAATGTGCTGCAGCACGAGCTCGAGCGCCTTGCGGCCGACAAGCTCGAACGCACTAACACGGTCGCCACAGTCCGCACGCAACAGCCCGAGCAGACGCACCGCCGCCGCCGGATCGGGCACCGCCACCCAGGCGGTGGCGCAACTGCGGATCACCGGGAAGAGCTTGAGCACCGCCGCGGTGACGATGCCAAGCGTACCCTCGGCGCCGATGAAGAGCTGCTTGAGGTCGTAGCCAGTGTTGTCCTTGCGCAGGCCGCGCAGGCCGTCCCAGACACGACCGTCGGCCAGCACCACCTCGAGGCCGAGGACCAGCTCGCGGGTGTTGCCGTAGCGCAGCACCTGCACCCCGCCCGCATTGGTCGACAGGTTGCCGCCGATCATGCAGCTGCCCTCCGAGGCGAGCGCGAGCGGGAACAGGCGCCCCGCCGCGGCTGCAGCCTCCTGCACCGCAGCGAGGGTGCAGCCGGCCTCGACGGTGAGCGTGTCGTTGTCGGCGTCGATGGCGCGGATGCGGTTCATCCGCGCCAGACTGATCACCACGGCGGCGCCATCGGCGAGCGGCGTCGCGCCACCGCACAGGCCGGTGTTGCCGCCCTGCGGCACCATCGGCACGCCGGCTGCGGCACAGGCGCAGACCACGGCGGCAAGCTCGCCAGTGTCGTGCGGGCGCACCACCGCGCGCGCAGTGCCGTGGTAGCGTCCGCGCCAGTCACTCAGGAAGGGCGCCATGCCGGCATTCGAATCGAGTACATGGGCTGCGCCGACGATCCCGCGCAGGGTGTCGATCAGTGGGTCCATCATCGCATCCTCACTCATTTGCAATGCCGAGCAGCTCGCGCAACAGCGGCCTCACCCGCGCCACCGCAGCCACGCCCTCGGCGATCGCCTCGTCGGCGCGGTGGTAATCCATCAGCCCGAGCTGTGAAACTCGCGGCGCAATCAGCAGATCCGCCGGCTCACCCGCGAGACGACTGCGCGCAATGCGCACCTGCATGATATTGATGCTGGAGCTGATTACCGAGACCAGCGAAGGCAGCACATCCGCAGCACCCGGCACGCGGGCCGCAGGCGCATCGACATCATCGGCCGCGAAGCCGAAGCGCGCGAGCAGGCGCTCGGTCCACCCAGCCTCGGTTTCCTCGACCGGCGCGGGCTCCACCGCCGAGCGCCGGAACGCGCGTCCGACCATGTCGGAGCCCAGATCAACCGCGATCACCACGTCTGCCCCCATCGCCCGGCACAGCGACACCGGCACCGGATTCACCAGGCCGCCATCGACGAGCATGCGGCCCTCGTGCAGCACCGGCGTCATCAGCCCCGGGAGCGCGATCGACGCGCGCACCGCCGCCGATACGCTGCCTTCGTGCAGCCAGATCTCGCGTCCGGTGGACAGGTCGGTGGCGACGCAGGCAAAGCGCTGGTCGAGTTCGGTGAAGTCGCGGTCGACGAAGTTGCGCTCGAAGAAGTCGATCAGCTTCTGGCCCTTGATCAAGCCGCCGCGCAGCGACACGTCGAGCAGCGAGACCACGTCCTGCCACTTGAGGGTTTCGGCCCAGCGCACCAGCTTGTCGAGATCGCCCGACGCGGCCGCCGCGCCGACGAAGGCGCCAATCGAACAGCCGGTGATGATCTGCGGCGTGATGCCTTCGCGCGCGAGCTCCTGCAGCACGCCGAGGTGCGCCCAGCCGCGCGCTGCGCCGCTGCCGAGTGCGAGACCGATCACCGGCCCGTCGCCGGCGGGCTTCGCGCAGCCTACGCCGACCGCACCGAGGACGCCGGCGCCGCTCACCGCAGCGCCCTCCCCGGCAGGCCGGCAGAGGCCTTACTCGATGCGTTCAGCGTAGAGGTCGTGCACATCGCAGTCGGTGATGCGCACCCGCACGAAGTCACCCGGCGCCAGGCCTTCGCCGTCGGGGATGATGACGAGGCCATCGACCTCGGGCGCGTCGCCCGGCGAGCGCGCGAGCGCGCCCTCCTCGTCGACCTCATCGACCAGCACGGTCATCTCGCGGTCGATCCTGGCCTCGAGGCGCTGGGTGGAGATGTCTTCCTGGAAGTCCATCAGGCGCACGCGGCGTTCCTCGCGCACCTCGTCCGGCACCGCGCCGGGCAACTCGTTGGCCGTCGCACCCTCGACCGGCGAATAGGCGAAGGCGCCGACCCGGTCGAGCTGCGCCTCTTCGAGGAAGTTCAGCAGCAGCTCGAAATCTTCCTCGGTCTCGCCGGGAAAGCCGGTGATGAAGGTAGAGCGGATGGTCAGGTCCGGGCAGATGCTGCGCCACTTGCGCACGCGCTCGAGCACGTTCTCGGCGTTGGCCGGGCGCTTCATCGCTTTCAGGATCCGTGGGCTGGCGTGCTGGAAGGGCACGTCCAGGTAGGGCAGGATCTTGCCCTCGGCCATCAGCGGAATCAGGTCATCCACGCTGGGATAGGGATACACGTAGTGCATCCGGATCCAGATGCCGAGTTCGCCGAGCGCCTTGGCGAGATCGAGCAGGCGGGTCTTGACCGGCCGCCCGCCCCAGAAACCGGTGCGGTATTTGACGTCGACGCCATAGGCTGAGGTGTCCTGCGAGATGACCAGGATTTCCTTCACCCCGGCGTCAGCAAGCGCCTCGGCCTCGCGCATCACCTCGTGGATCGGCCGGCTGACCAGGTCACCGCGCATCGAAGGAATGATGCAGAAGGTGCAACGGTGGTTGCAGCCTTCAGAGATCTTGAGATACGCGTAGTGCGGCGGCGTCAGGCGGACGCCCTGCGGCGGCACCAGGTCGGTGAAGGGGTCGTGAGGCTTGGGCAGGTAACGATGCACTGCGTGCATGACCTCTTCGGTAGCATGCGGGCCGGTCACCGCAAGCACCTGCGGGTGGGCAGAGAGGATCACTTCGTCCTTCGCCCCGAGGCAGCCGGTGACGATGACCTTGCCGTTCTCGGCCAGCGCCTCGCCGATCGCATCGAGTGACTCCTCGACCGCAGCATCGATGAAGCCACAGGTATTGACGACCACCAGATCGGCGTCGTCATAGCTGCCCGAGATCGAATAGCCCTCGGCGCGCAGCCGGGTCAGGATATGTTCCGAATCGACGGTGGCCTTCGGGCAACCGAGCGAAACAAAGCCGACGCGCGGCAGGACCGGGGTCTTGAAAGTTGTCATGCGAAAAACCTGTCGAGTCGGAGCGCCGGGATTTCAGCGCTTGCGGCCAGGCGCCGCGCGCGCTGCACCGTTCACTTCTTGCCGTCACCCTTCGGCGCGGCGGGCTGTTCGTCTTCGGGACGGACGTAGCCGGGAAACTGGAAGCCGGTGAACATGTTGCGCGTCTGACTCTCGAGCTGGCTCTGCATCTGCTCGAACATCTTCTTCGACTGGTCGACATAGGCGCCCATCATGCTCTGCAGCGCAGGCCCCTGGAAATTGAGGAACTGCGCCCACAAGTCCTGACCGACCGGGCTGTTCTCGCCGTAGATCGCGCGCGCCTGATCCTGGAGCTTGCCCTGCATCTCGGTGAAGGCTTTGATGTTGCTTTCGAGGTACTTGCCCATCATGCCCTGCATCGCATTGCCGTAGAAACGGATCATGTGCGAGAGCAGGTCGCTGGTGAACATCGGCGCGCCGCCCGCCTCTTCCTCAAGGATGATCTGCAGGAGGATGCTTCGCGTCAGATCCTCGCCGGTCTTCGCGTCCACGACCTGGAACTGCTCGTTGCCGAGCACGAGGTCCTTCACGTCCGCAAGGGTAATGTAGGAACTCGTCCGCGTGTCGTACAGGCGGCGGTTGGGATACTTCTTGATCAGGCGTAGCTGTTCCGGCATTTATCCGTCTCCTCGGCGGCGGTTTATTCGCTCTTGGCGAAAAAATTATACCGCGGTGCGTCATGAAAACCATGAAAAAACCCCGTCTTTCGGCGGGGTTACGTATCTTGACGCATGGCACGGTGCAGCATCAGCACATGTGCAGGCCGCCGTTGATGTTGATCGTGGCGCCGGTAATGTAGGCAGCCTTGTCGGAGGCGAGGTAGGCGCACAGATCGCCGATCTCGTCTGGACGGCCGAGGCGCTTCATCGGCACGGAGTCGATGATGCCCTGGCGGATATCGTCGCGGATCGCCATGACCATGTCGGTGCCGACGTAGCCAGGCGCCACGGCATTGACCGTCACGCCCTTGTTGGCGAGTTCGGCGGCGAGAGCCTTGGTGAAGCCGAGCACGCCGGCCTTCGCAGCCGAATAGTTGGTCTGGCCCGCCTGGCCCTTGACACCATTGACCGACGAGATGTTGATGATCCGCCCCCATCCGCGCTCGGCCATCTTGGCGGAGACGTGGTGGGTGACGTTGAACAGGCTGTTCAGGTTGGTGCTGATCACCGCGTCCCACTGACCCTTCTCCATCTTGGGGAAGAACTTGTCGCGGGTGATGCCTGCGTTATTCACCAGAACGTCGATCGGGCCGATTTCGGCTTCGACCTTGGCGACCATCACGCTGCAGGACTCGTAGTTCGAGACATCGCCCTCGGCGGCGACGAAGTTGAAGCCGAGGTCGCGCTGCGCCGACAGCCAAGCGTCCTTCTGGTCGAAGTTCGGCAGGCAGTTGGCGACGACCTTGAAGCCGTCCTTGGACAGGGACTGGCAGATCGCAGTGCCGAGACCACCCATGGCGCCGGTAACGAGAGCGATTTTCTGGGACATCTTCAAATCCTTCTGGGGCAATTTTGAAAACCGAAGCCACTATTGGCAGGCATCCAAGCCCGCGTCCTCTTCGGCACAACATGCGGCGGCGCATCAATGGCCACACCACCGCATTATATCCACTGTTGACGGAACTTGCTGCAATGCAATACCCCGGAAAATATTGCACTGCTTATCGGGATAGGGGCGGCCAGCTTACCTGACCGTTCCCCTCCCACACCACCCGGCA
>JBEOKH010000247.1:0-1880 GCA_040275625.1 Thauera sp.
GGCTGCAGGAGCGCCGGCAGGCGCGAACGCTGCGCCGGACAGCGCGAGCACGGCGCAGCACAGGCGGCGAGCTGCGGGAGCGCAAGCGCCGCTGTTCGCGCCTGCCGGCGCTCCTGCAGGGGGCCGGGCTCAGTAGCGGTACGCGTCCGTCTTGTACGGGCCCTGCTTGGGCACGCCGATGTAGGCGGCCTGCGCGTCGGTCAGCTCGGTGAGTTGCACGTTGAGCTTTCTGAGTTGCAGGCGGGCGACCTTCTCGTCGAGGTGCTTGGGCAGCGTATACACGCCCACGGGATAGTCGGCCGTGCGGGTGAACAGCTCAATCTGCGCGATGGTCTGGTTGGCGAAGGAGCTCGACATCACATAGCTCGGGTGGCCGGTGGCGCAGCCGAGGTTCACCAGGCGGCCCTTGGCGAGCAGGATGATGCGTTTGCCGTCGGGGAAGATCACGTGATCGACCTGCGGCTTGATCTCTTCCCACGCGTAGCCTTCGATGCCGGCGACGTCGATCTCGTTGTCGAAGTGGCCGATGTTGCACACGATGGCCTGGTCCTTCATCTTCGCCATGTGGTCGTGGGTGATGACGTGGTAGTTGCCGGTGGCGGTGACGAAGATGTCGGCCTTATCGGCGGCGTACTCCATGGTCACCACGCGGTAGCCTTCCATCGCCGCCTGCAGCGCGCAGATCGGGTCGACCTCGGTCACCCACACCTGAGCCGACAGCGCGCGCAGCGCCTGCGCCGAGCCCTTGCCCACGTCGCCGTAGCCGGCCACCACCGCGACCTTGCCGGCGATCATCACGTCGGTGGCGCGCTTGATGCCGTCGACCAGCGACTCGCGGCAGCCGTAGAGGTTGTCGAACTTGGACTTGGTCACCGAATCGTTGACGTTGATCGCCGGGAACTTGAGCTCGCCGCGCGCGTGCATCTGGTACAGGCGATGCACGCCGGTGGTGGTCTCTTCGGTCACGCCCTTGACCTGCGCCAGGCGGGTCGAGTACCACGTCGGGTCCTGCGCCAGCTTGGCCTTGATCGCGGCGAAGAGGATCGTCTCCTCTTCCGAGCCCGGCTTGGCCAGCACCGAGATGTCCTGCTCGGCCCGTGCGCCCAGGTGCAGCAGCAGCGTGGCGTCGCCGCCGTCGTCGAGGATCATGTTGCTGTAACCACCGTCCGACCACTCGAAAATGCGGTGGGTGTAGTCCCAGTAGTCGGTGAGCGACTCGCCCTTGACCGCGAACACCGGGATGCCGTCGGCGGCGATTGCCGCGGCGGCGTGGTCCTGGGTCGAGAAGATGTTGCACGAGGCCCAGCGCACCTGGGCGCCGAGCGCGGTCAGCGTCTCGATCAGCACCGCGGTCTGGATGGTCATGTGCAGCGAGCCGGTGATGCGCGCGCCCTTCAGGGGCTGGCTGGCGGCGTATTCCTCGCGGATCGCCATCAGACCGGGCATTTCGGTTTCGGCAATGCGGATTTCCTTGCGGCCCCAGTCGGCGAGCGACAGGTCGGCGACGACGAAATCGGTGAAGTGCTTGTCAGCCACGGCGTTCATGTGAAGCTCCATGCTATGGCCGGGCAGAACGTGGGGGAGGGCAGCGCACGACGCTGCAGGGAGCTCACCCGACATCCCGAACCCGGCAGGGTTGAAGATGATTAGCAGGTGAGCGCCGTTCTACTGCAACCCGCCGGGCGGCGGGGTCCGAGCCTGGGGGCCACGGCCGGCAGAGCCGGCGGGCGCCTCGCAGCGCTCCTCGGAAAACGTGAGGAGTATATCAAAGCCGCGCCCGGGTGGGCGCGGGCTTGAAGCTTCGGTTGGTGTGCCGCGATCTCCCTAGCTACGCGCGCTTGCCGTTGCTGCGCACGATGCTGACGATGAGGGTGATCACG
>JBEOKH010000248.1:0-2190 GCA_040275625.1 Thauera sp.
AGGCGATCCTTCCTAACGATCTCGCCGCTTCGGTTGGCCAGGAGCTGGTCGGGGTCTATCACCGCGCCATCTAGGCCGGCATGTGGGCGTTCCCGGTGATAGTGCTCCAGGTATTCGGTGACGAGGTGACGCAGACCGGCCTGACCCATCGGGATGCAGTGGTTCAGGCATTCGTCTTTGAGCGACCGGAAGAAGCGCTCGATGAACGGATTGCAGTTGGGGCTGTGCGGTGGGATACGCTTCGGTTTGACGCCGACTGCGCTCAGCGTGTTCCGGAACTGCTCCGAGAACGCCGGATCGCGGTCCGTGATTAGAAACCGTCGTCCGCGCAGAACCCGTGATCGGTATCGGTCAGGTTTCGGGCCTGCTGCACCATCCAGTCCTCGTTCATGCTTTCTGTGATGCCGACCAGGTGGACGCGCCGGGTGTCATGGTGGATGGAGCGTGATCTGGCCGGTCGTGATCAGGTGATCGGCGAACTCACCATTGCGAACCGGATCCTAAAAAAAACGGTCGGCCCGATCTGACGGTCGAGATCCAGGCAGAGATCATCGCCGCCCTCGGCGTGGAGCCATTTCCGCGCCGTGGGCGGCTGCTGGTCGCTCTGGGCTGGCCGCCGTCAGCATGGCACCGGCAGAAGGTTGCTGCCGACCAGCGCCGCAAACCGGGGCCGAAGCCCAAGCCGGTCGATACGGCCCTGGCCGACGCCATCGCCGGCGTCGCCATCGCCTGCCCGTGGTGGGGCTACAAGCGGATTGCCGTGGTCTGCCGCCGCAAGGCTATCATCGGAGCCACAAACAAGGTCGTCTACCGAGTCATGAAGGAACGCGGCCTGCTGCACCGCTCGCCGCCACGTGCCCCGGAACTGCACCAGGCGACCAAGCTCTTCGAACTGCTGCCGCAGCGGCCGAACGACCTGTGGCAGATGGACGTCACCTACATCCACATCCCTGGTCACGGCTGGTGGTACGCGGTCACCGTCATCGACTACTACTCGCGCTTCCTCCTGGCCTGCCATCTCACCGCCAGCTACTCGGCTGCCGATGTGGCCAAGGGCATCGACCTCGCCAGGGCCGAGGCCGAGCGCATCCACGGCCCACTGGCAAAGCCGCCGTTCCTGGTCACCGACAACGGCTCATGCTTCCTCGCCCATCGTTTCCGCGACCACATCGCCATGGCCGGCTACAGCCACGTCCGTATCCGCTACCGCACTCCGCAGCAACTCGGACTGCTGGAGCGGTTCCACCAAGTACTCAAGGAGGAAGAGATCTACTGGCGCATGTACGACAATCCCGCCCACTGCCGAACCTGTCTGGCTGAGTTCCGCGCCCGTTACAACGACGTCCGCCCGCACTGGGCGCTCATCCCCGAGGCCGGCGGCGATGTCGTCACTCCGACCGACGTCTACACCGGCAAGGTCAGGACCGCGTTGCCGCGCTGGCAGGGATGGGCACGGGAGGCGAAGAAACGGCTCGATGAAATGCTCGCGAAGTCGGCGTGAACGACCCCACGCAGAAGCGCCCTATCTGATTCCGCTGGACTCGGGGGCAAGACATGTGAACCCACCCAATGATTGGCTCAAGCGTGTGAGCATGCATGAATGTGCAGATTTCTGCGAACGACTCATCTGCAATCTGCTGCACATGAGCATCAACCCGAGCCTGGACAAGGCGCTGACCACCGTTCGTGGGGATGGCCCTGCTGAATTGCGCAAGGAAGCGTACCTCGAGGTACTGCGTCATCTGACCTACGCCATCGCGTTGCTTGAGCAGGCTCATCGTGTGCCTGCTCCGGCGGAACGCCGCACATAGGTCGAGGTCGTCGCCGATACCCAGCGTCAGGAACCAGCCGGGAATCGCCACGCCCTGGTTGATCGCGCTCTGGCCGGCCGGTCCGCCCATGGCATGGGCGCCACGTGCGCGATGGACATCGTCGAGATGCGAGATGCGGCGTCCGCGTGATCGGACCGGCGTCAACCCATTGGGCAGAACCGCAGACGCGGAGCGCATCCGAACGTCGCGCGCATCGTGCAGTGGCGAGACGAAGCGGCATGCACGTCGATGCGGTCTGCGACGCGAACCGCTGCCGCGGCGCGGCAGTTGGATCTCCGGGGTCAGCCAGGCGTGCGGCTCGCCATGGCCAGGGCGTCCAGGCCCAGTGGGTATGACCGAAGCACACGCGCGCGGACCG
>JBEOKH010000249.1:0-4939 GCA_040275625.1 Thauera sp.
AGCGCCGTCTTGCGGCGCGCCTTGTCGGCCTGCAACTGGGCACGCCGCGCGCGCTGCTCGGCCTCCAGCGCAGCCAGCCGGTCACGACGGCCGCCGATCTCCTCTGCGCGCCGGCGCGTCTCCGCGAGGTCGACGCGTAGCCCCTCGATGAGTTCGAGGCGTGCCTGTCCGAGCTGCTCGAGGTAGTGTGCGTCGCGGGCGAGCTGGTTGGGATCGCGCGCCGACAACAGTGGGGCGACGCCGTCGGCCGCACCGTGCACGTAATGACGGCGCAGCCATTCGGCGAGTTCACCGCGGCGCGCCTCGATACGCGCGGCGGTCTCGCGCTGCTCGCCCTCGAGCAGGGAAAGCTGCTTCTCCGTCGCCTTGCGCTCGCCCTCGACCCTCGCCAGGTCACGCACCGCGCGCGAGACGGCGCGTTCGGATTCGGCGAGCGCCATCTGCGCGCTGCTGCGATCGGCCTCGGCCTGCGCCATGTCGTCCTGCAGGTCGCGGATGCGCTTTTTGAGATCGTCAAGATCGGAGCGCCGCTCGGCGATCTCGCCGCCCACCTGGGCGAATGCGGGCGCTGGCAGCCCGGCAAGGCCGACAAGGCCGACCATGCATGCGCCAGCGAGGAACGGGGTCAGGCTTCGGGGTGACAACGGGTGGAATCCGCGGAATCAGGGAGAACGAAAGGAAAATGCGCGGTTACAGCGTTCGCGTGCGCACGTGGGTGGCGCGGACAGCGCAAGCCCCCGCAGGCGCGGCACATCGACAAGGGCCGGCTATGGATCGGATCACGCGATTACCCCGGGCTGCACGAGCGATCTCATGCATCGGGACAACGCAATATTTTATACTATCGCTTTGCTTCTGCCGGCCCCATCGTGGATAAAGACCAAATCTCTGCACTGATCGACAAGCACGAACACATCGAAACCGCCGCCCGCGCCCTCAAGGCGATCGCGCATCCCCTGCGCCTGAAGATCCTTTGCGTGCTCGGCGGCGGCGAGGAATGCGTGCAGGACATCGTCGATGCGGTCGGCACCTCGCAGAGCAACATCTCGCAGCATCTGGCCATCCTGCGCGATAAGGGTGTGCTGCACACACGCAAGGACGCCAACCGCGTCTACTACCGCGTCGGCGACGAGCGCACGCTGCAACTGATCGTGCTGATGCGCGAGGTGTTCTGCGGCGACGACGCCGACGCCAACGCGCACTGATTCATTCCCAACCCTGCAACCGGAGCACCCCCTTTCGTGGAATTCCTGCAACAGAACTGGTATTGGGCTGCGCTCGCCGCCGCCTCCGGCACCTGGCTCATGATCGACCTCATCCGCAGCCGCGGCGACGACACCCAGCTCTCCCCGGTCGAGGCCACCCTGCTCGTCAACCGCGAGGACGCGATCTTCATCGATGTGCGCGAACAGGGCGAGTACGCCCAGGGCCACATCCCCAATGCGCGTCACATCCCGGCCGGCGAGATCGATCGCCGCAGCAAGGAACTCGAGAAATGGAAGGATCACCCGGTCATCCTGTGCTGCGCCACCGGTGCGCGCTCGAACAGTGCCGCCGGCGCACTGCGCAAGACCGGCTTCAACCGCATCTACAACCTGCGCGGCGGCATGATGGAATGGCAGAAGGCCGGTCAGCCGGTCAGCCGCAAGAGGAAATAAGCATGCAGCCGGCGATCCGCATGTACGCCACCGCGACGTGCCCTTACTGCATCCGTGCAGAGCAACTGCTGCTCGACAAGGGCGTCACCGCGTTCGAAAAGATCCGTGTCGATCTGGAACCGGCACGTCGTGAGGAGATGATGAAGCTGAGCGGCCGACGCACGGTTCCGCAGATCTTCATCGGCGACTACCATGTGGGCGGCTGCGACGACCTCCACGCCCTCGAACGCGCGGGCAAGCTCGACCGGCTGCTGCGCGGCGAGGCGGCCTGAGCGCCTGCTGCCTTGCCGCGTCGACCCACCCTTTGGTTTTTTTCGCGGCCGTACACCGGCGGCCGCATCAACCCGCATCACCCCCTTAGCGGATAGCCTTCCATGACTGAAAACACCCAGCCCGTCTTCTCGATCGAAAAACTCTACGTCAAGGACCTCTCGCTCGAGGTGCCGGGCGCCCCGCAGATCTTTCTCGAACGCGAGGCCCCGCAGGTCAACGTGCAACTGCGCACCGAAGGCCAGGCCATCGAGGACGGCGTCTACGAAGTCACCCTGACCGTCACCGTTACCGCCAAGATCGGCGAGGACCGCACCCTGTTCCTGGTCGAGGTCGCGCAGGCCGGCATTTTCCAGATCCGCCACATCCCCGAGGGCGATCTCGAGCCGGTGATGATGATCGGCTGCCCGAACATCCTGTTCCCGTACGCGCGCGAAGCGGTGTCCGATGCGGTGACCCGCGCCGGATTCCAGCCGGTGCTGCTGTCGCCGGTCAATTTCGAATCGCTCTACCAGGCGCAGCGCATGCAGGTGGCCGAGCACGCCGCCGGCGAAGTGCCGATCCAGTGAGGTCCGCCGCATGAAGCGCACGCGCCGCACGATCCCGCGGGTGCAGCCGGCCTTGGCCGCACTCGCGTTCGCTGCGCTCGGCGCGGCGGCCGGTCCGGTCGCCGCGCAGGCGATCGAATACCGTTCAGCGGGCGGCAGCACCCTTGTCCGCGAGCAGCCCCTGCCCACGGCGCGCGCGCTTTACCGGCTGCGCCCGGGAACGCCGGTCGAGGTCGTGGTGCGCCAGAACGGCTGGGTACGCGTGCGCGACCCGGAGGGCGGTCTCGCCTGGGTCGAAACCAGCGCCCTGAACAACCGCCGCACCGTCATCGTCACCGCCGAACGCGCCTTCGTGCGCCGCCAGCCTCAGGCCAGCGCCACCCCCGCCTTCGAGGCCACCCGCCAGGTCGTCCTCGAACTCATCCAGCCCGCCGAGTCCGGCTGGGCACGCGTGCGCCATGCCGAGGGTTTCGAAGGCTACGTGCGCGCCAGCGAGATCTGGGGCCTGTGAACCGCAGCCGCATCGCCGTGTACGGCGCCGGGGCGTGGGGCACCGCGCTCGCCCAGGCCTTCTCGATCAGCCACGACGTCGTGCTGTGGGGTCGAGACCGCACCCACCTCGACGAAATCGTGCGCACGCGCGAGAACGCCCGTTATCTGCGCGGTGTGCGCCTGCATGACGCGCTCCGCTTCGAGGGCGATTTCGCGCGCGCCGCCGCCACGGCTGACCTTCACCTGGTGGTGACTCCGCTTTCCGGCCTGCGCGTCACGGTGCGCGAACTGCGCCGCCTCACCCCGGGTCGGGCGCTGCTGTGGGCGTGCAAGGGCTTCGAGGCCGGTAGCGGCCTGCTGCCGCACGAGATCGTCGCCGAGGAATACGGCGGTGACGCCCCCTGTGGCGTGCTGACCGGGCCGAGCTTCGCCGCCGAGGTCGCGCGCGGGCTGCCCGCCGCGGTGACCCTGGCCGCGTGCGACCCCGACTTCGCCCGCCACTGGGTGGGGGTGCTGCACCAGCCACGGCTGCGTATCTACGCCAACACCGACCTCGTCGGCTGCGAGGTGGGCGGCGCAGTCAAGAACGTGATGGCGATCGCCGCCGGCGTCTCCGACGGCATGGGCTTCGGCCTCAATGCGCGCGCCGCGTTGATCACCCGCGGCCTCGCCGAGATCGCCCGCCTCGCGCGTGCGCTCGGCGCGCGTGGCGAGACGCTGATGGGCCTCGCCGGGATGGGCGATCTGATCCTGACCTGCACCGGCGACCTGTCGCGCAACCGCCGCGTCGGTCTCGCGCTCGCCGACGGCAAGAGCCTGGACGACATCCTGCACGAGCTTGGCCACGTTGCCGAGGGCGTGTCCACCGCGCGCGAGGTGGTCGGGCTCGCCCACCGTCACGGCGTGGAGATGCCGATCTGCGAGGCGATCGATGCCCTGCTGCACCACGGCCTCAACGCGCGCGCCGCGGTCGAGCAGTTGCTCGCGCGCGATCCGCGCGAGGAGTGAGCGCGTTTCAGCCTCCGCCCGACTCGCCCGCACCAGCAAAATCATGCTGGCGCCAGCCTTCGTAGACCACCACCGCGACCGCGTTCGACAGATTGACGCTGCGGTTGGTCGGCCGCATCGGGATGCGGATGCGCATCTCGGGGGCAAAGCCTTGCACGACGTCGGCGGGCAGGCCGCGGCTCTCGGGACCGAACAGCAACGCGTCGCCCGGCTGGAAATCGACCCGGTCGTGGCGGCGGCTGGCGCGCGTGGTGAGCGCGAACATGCGCCGCCCGGACAGCGCCCGCAGGCAGTGCGCCCAGTCGGGATGCACCGTCATGCAGGTCAGGTCGTGGTAGTCGAGCCCGGCGCGGGCAAGCTGCTTGTCCGACAGGTCGAAGCCGAGCGGCGCCACCAGGTGCAGGCGGCAACCTGTGTTGGCGGCGAGGCGGATGACGTTGCCGGTGTTGGGCGGAATCTCGGGCTGATAGAGGACGATCTGGAACATCGTTGGCAGGCACGCAGGACAAGTCCGGGGCGACCGCAGGGCATCGCTTGCGCTGCGGCGGGCAAGGAGTCTATCAGGCGTGCCGCGCTGCAGGCGAGTTCAGTACGGCGCCAGCGTGCGCGCCACGACCAGATTGCCCACCCAGTTCGCGCCCTGCTGCTTGAGGCAGCGCGCGAGTTCATCGAGCGTGGCACCGGTGGTCATCACATCATCGACGACGATCACCCGCCGCCCGTCCAGCGCCTGCACGCCTTCGAAGGCGCCACGCGGACTCCGCAACCGGGCCTCGCGGTCGAGCCCGGCCTGCGGCGGCAGGTCGCGCACCTTGCGCACCGCGGCCAGCGCCAACGGCAACCCGCGGCGGCGGGCGAACTCGCGCGCGAGCTCCACCGCCTGGTTGAAGCCGCGCTCGGCGAGCCGCTGCGGATGGAGCGGCATCGGCAGCACCAAGTCGGCATCAGCGCCGAAATCGGCGC
>JBEOKH010000250.1:0-5159 GCA_040275625.1 Thauera sp.
TGCCGCCGAGCTCGAGCAGGCTGCGCCCGAGCCGCTGCGCCACCCGCGGGGCAAGCGCCCGCCCCATCGCGCAGCTTCCGGTGGCCGACAGCAGCGCCACGCGGCGGTCGTCGGCGAGTTGCACGGCGCGCTCGGCGCCGCCCACGATCACTGTCGACAGCCCGCGCGGCACCTCGTCCATGCCCGCGGCGGCCTGTTCGAGCAGGCGCTGGCAGGCGAGCGCACACAAGGGCGTGCGCTCGGACGGCTTCCACAGCAGGCTGTCGCCGCACACCAGCGCGAGCGCCGCGTTCCACGCCCACACCGCGACCGGGAAGTTGAACGCGGAGACGATGGCCACCGTACCGAGCGGATGCCAGCACTCGCGCAGCGCATGGCCGGGGCGTTCGGAGGCGATGGTCAGTCCATGCAGCTGGCGCGACAGGCCGACCGCAAAGTCGCAGATGTCGATCATCTCCTGCACCTCGCCTTCGCCCTCGCTGCGGATCTTGCCGCACTCGAGGGTGACCAGTTCGGCGAGCAGGCTCTTGTGCGCGCGCAGCACCTCGGCGAAGCGGCGCACCAGCTCGCCGCGCCGTGGCGCCGGCACCGTGCGCCAGCGGCGGAAGGCGTCGACGCTGCGCGCGATCGCGTGGTCGGTGGCGGCGGCATCGTGCGGCGCGAGGCACGCGAGCAGGCTGCCGTCGATCGGCGAATGAACCGCGAGCGCACCCTCGCGCAGGCGGGCGGCATCGAGGCCGAGCCGCAGGAAGCGGGCATTGCTCAGCATGCGTGCATCCTCCTCGTGGTCAGATCGCGGGGCGGGGCTCGGCGAGCACGCCGCTGGCGGCGCAGCGCACCTCCTCGCCGTCAGTCAGGAAATGGTGGCCGAAGCGGTTGGTGACGAAGTCGCAGAAGTCCACATCTTCCTGGCGCACGAAGCCGCGCCGCGGAATGCGGCCGGCGGCGAGCAGGTCGAGCACCGCGCACAGCGCGCTCGCGGTGGTGAGCTGGATCGCGCTGCGCAGGCGGCCGTTGACCTCGCCCGCATAGAGCTTGCGCGCGAAGGTCTCCTGCATCAGCAGGCCATCGCGTCGGCCGCTGACGGTGACAAAGACCAGCACCACGTCCTGCATGGTCACCGGAATCGCCGACTCGAGGATGTCCTTGAGCAGCGCGCGCCGCTCACCGAGGCGCAGGTCGTGCAGCAGCAGCTTCATCACGTCGCGATGGCCGCGGTAGCGCACGGTGCGGTAGTTGAGGTTGCGCACCCGCCCCGCCAGCGTGTCGCACAGCGTGCCCAGCCCGCCCGAGGTGTTGAAGGCCTCGTAGTCGTCGCCGTCGAGCGAGAAGTGCTCGAGTTCCTCGAGCGCCGGCATCTCGCGGCGCACACCGTCGACGATCGCTTCGCAGGGGTTGAGGTACTCGTTGATGAGGCCGTCGGTGCTCCAGGTCAGGTTGTACTTGAGCCCGTTGGAGGGGTACTTGGGCAGCGCGCCGACGCGCATGCGCACGTCGCGCAATTCGTCGAAACGCGTGGCGAGATCGTAGGCGACGATGGAGATGAAGCCGGGCGCCAGCCCGCATTGGGGGATCAGCGCGCTGCGCGCGTCGACGGCAAGCTCGCGCACCCGGCGCGTGCTGGTGATGTCCTCGGTGAGATTGAGGTAATGCACGCCCTCGCTGACGGCAGCCGACGCGATCCGTGCCCCGATGTCGAAGGGTCCGGCGTCGACCACCGCCCAGCGCCCCTCCAGCATGGCAGCAAGCGCATCGGGGTCGCCGATGTCGAGCACCACCGCACGCACCCCGGGCAGTTCGGCACCCACGCGCTCGACCGCCACGGGGTCGCGGTCGGCGACCGTCAGTGCATAGTCCCCGCTGCTGGCGAGCAGATCGGCGATCACCGTGCCGATCTTGCCCGCGCCGACAATCAGGATGTCCCTCATGACGCCCTCCCCGCGTGCGGATTGGCTCGCTTCAGGCGTTCAGACCGTGAGGACGGGGAAATGGTTGCGCGGCCGGGGCAGCGATGTGCGATGGCTTCGTCCACGAGCGACGCGAAACGCAAACACGGGCGATCCGCGCTAACCAGCGCTCAGCGCATCCTGCACCGCCGTGTTCGCGGCGTCCGCCGCTCCTACAGCGCGGCCGCAGAAGAGCGACGGTTTGCGCAGGCGCGACGGAAAGCGCGAAGGCGCGCTGCAACCGCCGATGCGCGGCGGTTTGCGTAGGAGCGCCGGAAGGCGCGAAGACAGCGATGAAATGAGCGCCGTGCCCCTGGGAGGCGCCCGGTTCGCGGCTTCCGCCGCTCCTGCAGGGCACGCAAGGCGCAGACGGTCTTCGCAGGCGCGCCGGGGGCGCGATTTCGGCGGCCAGGGCCACCCCGTTCCCGCGGCCGGATCGAAGCCGCCACGATCCAGGGCACGAGGGACGCAACCAGGAACGCGACGCAGGTGCAACGAAGAAGACCGCGACTTGCGTCGCGGTCTTCTTCGTTGCTTCAGGCCCTGTGCGGACCAGCCGGATCAGCCGCGCGAGCGGCGATCGCCATGGCTGCGCTCACTGCGCGACGGATGGCCGTCACGGCTGTAGCCGCCTGCGCTGCGGCGACTGTCGCCACCCGGACGAGCAAACCCGCCACCCGTGCCGGGGCGACGACCACCGCTGCCGGCCGGACGCGGGCCGACGGGCTTGCGCGGCGACGGCTCCATGCCGGCGATGGTATGCACTTCCAGGCGGTCGCCGGTGAAGCGCTCGATGGCACGGATCAGGCCGGTCTCGCGCGGGCCCGACAGGGTGATCGCGATCCCGTCGCGACCGGCGCGGCCGGTGCGTCCGATGCGGTGCACGTAGTCTTCGGCCTGACGCGGCGGATCGAAGTTGATGACGTGGCTGATGCCGGCGACGTCGATGCCGCGCGCGGCGACGTCGGTCGCCACCAGCACGCCGATGCGGCCCTGGCGCAGGCGGTCGAGGGTGCGGTTGCGCTGGGTCTGGTGCATGTCGCCATGCAGCGCGGCAGCGGAGATGCCCTTTTCCTGCAGCGAGAGCGACAGTTCGTCTGCGCTGCGCTTGGTGGCGGTAAACACCACCGCCTGGTTCATCCCGTCCTCGCCGAGCAGGGCGTGGAGCAGGCGACCCTTGTGGCCGAGGTCGTCGGCGTACATGAGGCGCTGTTCGATCTGGCCGCGATCCTGCTGCGCGACTTCGATCTCGATGCGCTGCGGGTTGCGCGTGAGGCGCGACGCCAGGTTGCCGACGACACCGTCGAGCGTGGCCGAGAACAGCAGCGTCTGGCGCTTGGCCGGAGTAGCGGCGACGATGGCGTCGATGTCTTCGGCGAAGCCCATGTCGAGCATGCGGTCGGCTTCGTCGAGAATCAGCACCTCGACGTCGGACAGCTTGATCTTGCGGCGCGTCAGGTGGTCGAGCAGGCGACCGGGGGTGGCGACGACGACGTCGCACTGGCGCTGCAGCTGCTTGATCTGGGCGAACATCGGTGCACCGCCGACGAGGCAGGCGGTATTGAGCCCACGCAGCGCCTTGCCGTATGTCTGCACGGCCTTCTCGACCTGCTGCGCGAGCTCACGGGTGGGGGTCAGCACCAGCACGCGCGGGCCGCTGCCCGGTGTCGGGCGGCGATCGATGATCTTCTGCAGGGCGGGCAGCGTGAACGCAGCGGTCTTGCCACTTCCGGTGTGGCTGGAGACCAGCAGGTCCTGGCCGGCGATAGCGGCGGGGATGGCCTGCATCTGCACCGGGGTCGGCGTGGTGTAACCGGTCTGTTCGACGGCTTTGAGGAGTTCTGCGGCGAGGCCGAGGCTTTGGAACGTCATGGGGTTTTCCTGTGTCTTGCAGTCCGGCCCATGGAGTCGGGACGGACGGATTCTGGCCCGTGAAAATCGGGCCGCATGGCATCGCGGTGCGCCAGGCCTGCAGGGCAGACAGGGCGCACGGAATCGCAAGGGCGACGAACGCGCGATGGGCGTGGCCGGTCAATTCGCAAGACCGCTGCGAGAAAGACCGCGCATCGGCACCAACCGGTTGTCACGATGCCAGACGATCGCTAGAACGAATGGAAAACCCGACGTAGTGTCGGCGACGGGAGGTCGGAGGCGATGGGGCTGTGGTTACAGTCCCTCGGGCCGGACCGGAAAACGTCCCTCGACGCCCCCGGAAAAGCTCACGGCCCTATTGCTGCATTGCACAACGAGAAGCAGTATACCGGCTACGACGCAGCCTGTCGCGGATTATTTTGCGTTCAGGCACAGGGCGAATCAGAACGGGCCTTGCCGGGTGCTTCCGGCAAGGCCCGTCAGATCCCGAACAAGTCGCGGGCAGGTCCGCTGTGCGGCGTACGCTTACTTGTTGACCGCGGCCTTGAGGGTTGCGCCAGCGGTAAACTTGGGCACGCTGGACGCCGCGATTTCGATCGTGGCACCGGTCTGCGGGTTGCGGCCGGTACGCGCGGCGCGCTCGGAAACCTCGAAGGAGCCGAAACCGGTGAAGGCGACCTTTTCGCCCTTGGCGAGTTGTTCGGCGATGATGTCGAGCACGGCGGACAGTGCGCGGTCGCCCTGGGCGCGCGGCACATCCAGACGATCGGCCAGGGCTTCGACGAATTCACCTTTGTTCATGCTTTTCCTCGATTGGTGTGTGATTAGGATTTTGTGGAAAGTCCGGTCTACGCGGCGGATTCTAGCACTGTCGCGGATTCTGGGGCGGGCACCGGAGGCCACGTGTGACCTGCGCCATGGCCTGCACGACTTCAGCGACAAGCACGCGCCGTCGGCAAGACCCACGATGGGCAACACGACCCGGCAATCCGCGTATCCTCCGACTGGAAATACACAGGCTGACGAAAGAACACGACATGAGTACACAGGACATGAAGGGCGCGCAACACATCCGGGTCACGGCCACCCATCGCGCGGGCACCCTCGTCCGCGTCTGCGCGCAACTCCCCGACTGCGCCTGGATGGGCGGAGCGGTGCTCGGCATGACGCCCGCGGAGGGCATCGAGCACCTGCGCGCGCACGCCAGCCACAGCCCGCAGGCCCATGCCCACGGGCTGGCGCTGGCCTGCGCCGCGGCCACCGGCGAGCCTGCACCTGCATCCGGCGAGCGCCTGCGCACCGAACGCCGGCTGGCGGCCGAGATGATCGACGTGCACCTGC
>JBEOKH010000251.1:0-3862 GCA_040275625.1 Thauera sp.
GTCAGATGCGCATCGGCATCACGACGTACTTGAACTTGTCGTTGCCGGGCAGCGTGATCAGGGCGCTGGAGTTGCCGTCGTTGAAGCGCCAGTCGACCGTCTCGGACGAAAGGTTGTTGAGCACGTCGAGCAGGTAGGTGACGTTGAAGCCGATGTCGAGCTTGTCGCCCTGGTAGTCGATCTCGAGTTCGTCGAGGGCCTCTTCCTGCTCGGCGTTGGTCGAGGCGATCTTGAGCAGGCCGTCCTCGAGCACCATGCGCACGCCACGGAACTTCTCGTTGGTCAGGATCGCGGCGCGCTGCAGCGCGGATAGCAGCGGCTGACGGGCGAAGCTGATGAGCTTGGGATGGGCCTGCGGAATCACGCGTTCGTAGTCGGGGAACTTGCCGTCGATGAGCTTGGTGACAAGTTCGATCGAGCCAAAGCGGAACACGGCCTGGTTGCCGGCGAGCAGGATCTCGAGCGGGTCGTCGTTGTCGGCGAGCTGGCGGCTGAGTTCGAGCACGGTCTTGCGCGGCAGGATGGCTTCGGCGCGCTGCGCATGTTGGGAACTGAGCGGCGCCTCGAGGTCGGACGCGGCGTAGGCGAGGCGGTGACCGTCAGTGGCAACCATGCGCAGCTCGCCGCCGTCGGCGATGATCAGCAGGCCGTTGAGGTAGTAGCGGATGTCCTGCTGCGCCATGGCATACGAGACCTGGGCGAGCTGGCGCTTGAAGGTGCGCTGGCCGATGGTGAGGCGCGCGCTGGCGTCCGCGGGTGGGTTGAGGCTCGGGTAGTCGGCGGCGGGCAGGGTCTGGAGCTGGAAGCGGCTGCGGCCGGCCTTGACCGTGAGGCGCTTGTCGTCGAGCGTGAGGCTGACGTCAGTGCTGTCGGGCAAGGCGCGCAGGATGTCCTGCAGCTTGCGCGCACCGACCGTGATCGAGGCGTCTTCGCCGCCGATGTGGCCGCCGGTGGTGGTGCGGATCTGGATCTCGATGTCGGTGGCCAGCATGGTGAGCTGGTCGCCGTGCTTTTCGATCAGCACGTTCGACAGGATGGGCAGCGTGTGGCGCTTCTCGACGATGCCGGCAACCGACTGCAGCGGGGCCAGGAGCGCATCGCGGGTGGTGGTGAGCAGGAGCATGGCGTCAGATCGGGTCGATGAGTTGATCGGAAATTGATTCGTGGTGTGGCTCAGCCGCGCAGGACCTGGTTGAGCACGTGGACGTCGTGGTTGAGCTGGGCATCGCCGAGGCGCAGCTCGGTGATGGTGCGGCAGGCGTGCAGCACGGTGGTGTGGTCGCGGCCGCCGAAGGCCTCGCCGATCGCGGGCAGCGACATCGGGGTGAGTTCCTTGGCCAGCCACATCGCCACCTGGCGCGGGCGCGCGATCACGCGCGTGCGCTTCTTGGAGTGCATGTCGGCGACCTTGATCTTGTAGTAGTCGGCGACGGTCTTCTGGATGTGCTCGATGGAGAGCTGGCGGTTGTGCGCGTGCAGCAGGTCCTTGAGCGCTTCCTTGGCGACCTCGAGGCCGATCTGGCGGCCGTGGAAGCGGGCATAGGCGACCACCTTGTTGAGTGCGCCCTCGAGCTCGCGCACGTTCGAGCGCAGGTTCTTGGCGATCAGGAAGGCGACGTCGTCGTCGACCAGCACGCGCAGGGCTTCGGCCTTCTTCTTGAGGATGGCGACGCGCATCTCGAGCTCGGGCGGCTCGATCTGCACGGTGAGGCCCCAGTCGAAGCGCGAGATCAGGCGGTCTTCCAGGCCCTGGATGTCCTTGGGGTAGGTGTCGCAGGTGATGACGATCTGCTTGCGCGCCTCGGTGAGCGCGTTGAAGGCGTGGAAGAACTCTTCCTGCGTGCGGTTCTTGTTATTGAAGAACTGGATGTCGTCGATGATCAGCATGTCGAGCGAGCGGTAGTAGCGCTTGAAGGCGTCGAAGCTTTTCTGCTGATAGGCGCGCACCACGTCGGCGTAGTAGTCCTCGACATGCACATAGCGGATGACCGCACGCGGGTTGTGCTTGAACACCGCGTTGCCGATGGCGTGCACCAGGTGGGTCTTGCCCAGGCCGACGCCGCCGTAGACGAACAGCGGGTTGTAGGACGTGCCCGGGTTCTGCGCCACCTGCATGGCGGCGGCGCGGGCGAGATCGTTGGCGCGGCCGGTGACCAGGGTGTCGAAGGTGAAGTCGGAGTTGAGGCGGGTCTTCTCGTAGGCGAGTTCGAGGCCGGAGCTCGGTTCGCCGCCGTGGGAGCGCGGCGCGGCGGCACGCCGGGGGCGGACGGGCGGCTCCGTTGGCTCGGCGTCTTCGACTGGTTCGGTGTCGAGGGCGGCAGCTGCGGCTTCGGCGGTGGCTGCCTCGGTCACCGGTGCGGGGGCTGGCGTGTGCGCGGGGGCCGCAACCGGCAGGGGTGTGGGACGCGCCGGGCGTGCGGCGCCGGCGGCGGGCAGTTGCAGATCGACCGTGAGTGGTGCGCCGGCGAACTGCTCACCAAGCTCCTGGATGCGCCGCAGGTAGCGCTCGCGCACCCACTGCAGCACGAAGCGGTTGGGTGCGAGAAGCGTCCACGCGCCATCCTCGCCGGCTTCGGCCCGCAGGGTCTTGATCCAGGTGTTGAACTGCTGCTGGGGCAGCTCCTGTTCAAGGCGCGACAGGCAGAAGGACCAGAAATCTTGAGTCACGGCGTGGGCGTCGATGGTGGGGGGCAGGATGTCAGGGCGGCGCGCGTCGGTTCGGTATGCAGCAGGACTGATGATGCGCGGCGCCAGAGGGCGATCGGCCGGGTGGCGGTTCGGGTCGGGGAGTTGCGCCGGCAGCGCGCTCGAGCGGCGCGCTGTGCATGCTTCGCCCTGCGCTGGGGCAGAGGCTTGGCGTGGCACGGAAAGGCGCCATTCTAAACCGCCAGGGCAGACTTATCCACAGGGCCGTTCAAAAATTCTTATTGACAAACATGGGATTATCCATTTAACTCTCGCGTTTGACCTAACACTGGCCGTCCGATCATGAAACGCACTTATCAGCCCTCCGTTGTCCGCCGCAAGCGCACCCATGGCTTCCTGGTCCGCATGAAGACCCGTGGTGGGCGTGCGGTCATCCGCGCACGCCGTGCGAAAGGTCGTCATCGCCTCGCCGTCTGAGGTGACGTCGTCCACGAGCGCTGACCAGGGTTTTCGCGGCGCTCACAGATTGCACAAAACGGATGAGTACTCATCCGTTTTTGCTTTTCGGCGAGCGCTGCGCGGGCGCTTCTACATGCTGCATTACCGGCCCAGCGGTCTCGACACGGCACGCCTCGGCGTGGTGGTCGCGAAGAAGCTGGCCAAGCGCGCCAACGTGCGCAACCTGGTGAAGCGTATCGCGCGCGAGAATTTCCGCCGCCAGCGTGTCGACCTCCCGGCCATGGATCTGGTCGTGCGGCTGCATGCACCGGTTGCCAAGGCCACGCGCGCGGAACTCAATCTCGACCTGCTCACCCTTCTGCAAAGGTTGCCCCGGCAATGAAGACGGTGTTGATCGCCCTGTTGCGTTTTTACCGCTACGCGATCAGTCCGCTGCTGGGCCGCAACTGCCGTTTCCATCCCACCTGTTCCGCGTACGCGATCGAGGCCATCCAGCGCCACGGTGCACTGCGCGGCGGCTGGATGGCGGCCAAACGGGTGGGGCGCTGTCATCCCTTCAATCCGGGCGGGTATGATCCCGTTCCCTGACCTGAGACAGAACGAATCCGATGGATCAACGCCGCCTCATCCTCTTCCTGATTTTCTCCTTCTCGCTGGTCATGCTGTGGGAGGGCTGGGTCAAGCAGAACCAACCGCCCGCGGCCCAGCAGCAGGCCGCCTCCGGCGCCGCGGCGCCTGCCGACGGCGCGGTGCCGAC
>JBEOKH010000252.1:0-4538 GCA_040275625.1 Thauera sp.
GCCGGCTGTGGACGTACGTTCGTGACGACCGGCCATTCGGTGGACCCGATCCGCCGGCGGCGGTCTACGCCTACTCCCGCAATCGCGAGGGTGAACACCCGCGCCGGCATCTGGCCGATTACGGCGGCATTCTCCAGGCCGACGCGTTCGCCGGGTTCAACGCCCTCTACGAGCCGTCGCGCACGCCGGGGCCGATCATCGAGGCCGCGTGCTGGGCGCACGCCCGGCGCAAGTTCTTCGTGTTGGCCGACATCGCCAAGGCGCCGCTGGCACTCGAAGCGGTGCGCCGCATCGACGCGCTGTTCGACGTCGAGCGCGCGCTGAACGGCGTGCCCGAAGGCCAGCGTCTTGAGCTGCGCCAGCAGCATGCGGCTCCTCTCGCAAGCGAACTGGAAGCCTGGATGCGCCGCGAGCAGGCCCGGCTCTCGCGCCACAACGACGTCGCCAAGGCGATGGAGTACATGCTCAAGCGCTGGCCGGCTTTCACCCGCTTCCTCGACCACGGGAAGATCTGCCTGACCAACAATGCCGCCGAAAGAGCGCTGCGTGGTATTGCGCTGGGCAGACGCAGTTGGTTGTTCGCCGGTTCTGACCGGGGAGGAGAGCGGGCAGCCGCAATCTACACCATGATCACGACGGCCAAGCTGAACGATGTCGACCCGCAGGCCTGGCTCGAGGACGTGCTGCGCCGCATCGCCGACCACCCCGCCAGCCGCATCGCCGACCTGCTGCCCTGGAACTGGCAACCCGCCGTCACCGCCGCCGCCGCCTGAACATCAGCACTCCGCGGCCTTCGCCGGATGGATACGATGAAGGACGGATGAAGAACGCCGCTCTCCTGTCGATCGGCTCGTCGACGCTGTCGGGGTCCGCTTCGTAGACCCATGACGGTCGCCGTTGGCGTCCGGATTGGATGAAATTAAGACGCAGGCCCGAAGCGCCGGTATTGAACCAATCGCCCGGGAGCCAGCACGTCGAAGAGTGGCGATAGAGCTGGCTAACGGCAAGGACATGCGCTCGTAGCTCGTCTGTAATTCGGATGCGATAGCTCGTGCTGCTCGATACAGTGATACAGTTGGCCCTCGCTATGGTCGTCCACGCCTCGCGCGGCGCATGCGGCGATGGGAGACGGGCCTAGTCCTAGTCAGCACGACGACGTGGACGCCTCGCTACTGCGATCGCGGTCGTTCTCCCTCACCTTTTCGCGCCGCAGGCCCCTCTCTCTCCGGCTCTCGGGGGAGGGACGGGGTGAGTGGGAAATGGGACGCCGCTCGGGCCTTCGGTGCCGCCTCTTGTGCCGGCTCGTCTTTCGCCACGATCGGTTCCAGTTCCGCCGCGAGGACGTCCGTCAGGCGGATCGTGCTTTTGCTTTTGAGCAGCCGCCGCGCCAAGTCGGGATAGAGGAGGCGTTCCGGCTCGCTCTCGGCACCCTCGATCGTCCGTCTGGCGATACCGGCCGCGACAGCCGGATCAGACTTTGCAAGATCGACCAGGAATGGTGCGAGTAGGTGATCGAACTCGGCGACATCATTCATGGTCCGCTCGATGATGCACCAACACTCGTCGAGTGGAGCACTGATCAGCACGGATTGATCTGCTTGAACTCGCAGAGGCGGTGCCGGCGGTCGCCGTGCGGGCAGCAATTGCTTATACCATTGTCGCCAATCCTTGTTCGAATGGTCGTTGATATCGCGGGCGATTGATTTACGGTCGTGGTCCGTTGGCTCGTTGAATGAGACATCCCTCAAGTCGCCTAGACGTAGGTTGCTATATTCGTCAAACCTCGCCTGCCACAGCGATGCGTTCCGCAGTTCCGCCCCATCCAGCTGAGCCCCGCTGAGGTTCGCGCTTTGTAGCTGAGCCCGGATTAAACTTGCGCCTTGCAGCTGGGCATCTTCGAGATCCGCGTCCTGTAGCTCGGCTCCGCGGAGATCTGCGCCCTGCAATTGAGCTTCCCGAAGTCTGGCGAACTGCAACCTAACCTCTACTAGGTTCGCGCCCTGTAGCTCGGCTCCGTTAAGGTTCGCGCCCTGCAGCTGGGCATCTTCGAGGTCCGCGCCCTGCAGCTGGGCATCTTCGAGGTCCGCTAATTGCAAGTGGGCTTTCTGGAGGTTCGCGTGCTGCAGCTGGGCATGGGTCAGAGTTGCGCGGCGCAGCCGGGCTGAGGAGAGGTCAACGCCTTTAAGGTACGCACCCTTTAGGTACGCCCCTCGCAGGTCCGTTCCTGTAAGATCGGCCGCATAGAGGCGGCTTCCCTGCAAGTCAACGAAGCGCAGCTTCCGACGACGAAGGTTGAGGCCTTCAATGCTGTTGAGATCCTCGGTAGCGGGAATTCCCCCCTGCGTTCGCAGCCGCACCAGCACGTTTGGATCGGCGTTTGCCGCCAGCAACAGCATCTGGGGAACGCGTAGGTAGCGGCACCCAAACCGCAGCACCTCGCACAGGAAGTCCACGGGTTGTTGCGATGTGTTGGACGCTTTTCTGCCGACGGTTTTCGCATCCGGGCCGGGCACGCCCATGTAAGCCACGTTGAAGGTGACCAACAGGATGAACAAGCCGTAAAACAGATCGCGAGTGAGCTGTGAAGCAAGGACCTGCCGATAGGTAAAAATGGCGGCCTCACTGCGGTGGCGCATCCGCCACTGACGCTGGAAGAACCAGATGAGGAAGCCAAGGTCGGCAAAGAGAGCAAGTCGCTGCGTCCAAACGATACGTTGGTCCTGGTAGCGCAGGGAGCTGAGCTGGATAATCAGCAGGACCATCACCGGGAAGGCGGCGATGACGAACCAAGTGATGACATGGAAGAGGCGGCTATTCAGGTACGTGCCGGGCGCGGCTGCCAAGTAACGCAGGAACTCGACGTTTGCGAGCAAGTGGTGGCAGCGCACCCGGTCCTCCTCGCACATGATGCTCTTCAGCTCAGCCTCGAACTGCCACAGGTTGGCTGCGAGCATGTCGTAGCGGATCAGCGTGTGCACGTGCAGGAGCAGAAAGATCAACGGGGCGACGGCGAACGAGAAGACGACGGGCACCACCATTCCCAGCTGCGAGATAGCGACGGCGCGCTCGCGTAAAAAATCCTCATCAGTTGTCGAGAGGGCGACCGCCAGCAGGTAGAGGCCGATGAACGTGAAGTACAGCGCGCCCGTCTGCGCCGCCTTGGCGCCGTCGTTAATCGACGCGATCAGGTTCGAAAGATACGGCGGCGGCTGGAACGGCTGAGGCGCCGATCCACCCGCGTTGCGTTTTTCGGCTGACCACAACCGGCCAAAGCGCCCACCCCTGGCCGGTCTGAACCGTCTGCCCGTGTTCACGCTCGCCCCTTGTTCGCGCTCTCATAATACCTGTTTCGCTGCCGGGATGCGATCTGGCTGCTGCGCTAGGGGCGCCTCCCCCTGGGTTCGGCTTGCGATTAGGCGAGGTCTTTAAAGGCGGCCTGCTACCGGAACCATTTATCAGCGAGAGGATCACGTCCGTCAAGGTGGCGTGAATTTGGGGGCGGTCTTCAGGCCTCCTGGTCAGGCAGCTTTTGTGAGAACGTTGGGCAAGGCGACGCCCGCATCGTCGGCGAGGCCGGTGATTGTCTCCAGGGTCAGGTAGCGGTGCTGCAATTGCCACTTGATGGCATGGACCACCCCCGTGATCGCGGCGGTGAGAGAAGATGGGGCATCCATCTCGCCAGGAGGTCCACCATGAATGCTGTGCGTGTCGGTCTTGATCTTGCCAAGTCGGTCTTTCAGATGCACGGCGTCGGTGCTGCTGGCCAGGCGGTCGTCCGCCGACGGTTGACGCGCAGCCAGCTGCTTCCGTTTTTCGCGAAGTTGCCGGCCTGCATCATCGGAATGGAGGCATGTTCGAGCGCACATCATTGGGCTCGGGAACTGGCCCGACTTGGCCACGAGGTCCGGCTCGTTCCGCCGCAATACGTCAAGCGGAACAAAACCGACGCAGCTGACGCCGAGGCGATCTGCGAGGCGGTCGGACGACCGCACATGCGGTTCGTTCCAATCAAGACGCAGGCGCAACAAGCCGTATTGGCGCTGCATCGCACCCGGTCCCTGCTGGTGAGGCAGCGGACGGCAACCATCAACGCCATTCGCGGGCTGCTCGGCGAGTTCGGCCTCGTCGCGGCCAAAGGAACGGCTCGCCTCGAAGAGCTGCGCCGAAGGTTAGCGCTGGAGACGGCGGAGTAAGTCCCTCCGGCGGCCAGAGTGGCCATCGAGGCTCTGTTCACCCACGTCGACGGTCTGCGCGCCCAGGCCGAGACGATCGAAGCCGAGATTCGAACCGGTCGGACCGGGATCGGCAGATGTCCAAGAACGATACGAGCATCGTAGCTCGTCCATTTGTCAGGCAGCCGATCCGCGAAAACCATCAGGGCCTGCGGTCGATGAACCGCGCTGCAAGGCCGGATACACGACAGCAAGCGCTGGTTTTGCCGGAACCGATCCAAGGTCCTTGCAAGGCGGGGGTGGTCCATACACGTCGTTCTGCTCCATGAGGATGGCGCCGACGAGCCTGGTGATGCTGGCCTCGTT
>JBEOKH010000253.1:0-1788 GCA_040275625.1 Thauera sp.
TTGCTCGACGCCGCCGGGCGGCTCGGGCCGCCGCTGCGCAGTACCGTCATGCGGACCTTGTTCGGACTGATCGCCTGCACGGGTCTGCGCATCTCCGAAGCCCTGGCGTTGGTCGACGCGGACGTCGACCTCAGTGTCGGCGTGCTGACCGTCCGCTGCAGCAAGTTCGGCAAATCGCGCCTGGTGCCGCTGCACCCGAGTGCCGTGACTGCCCTGCGCGCCTACCGCCTTGAGCGCACGAAGTACGTGCCTGCCGATCCTGAGGGGCCGTTCTTCATCGCCACCCGTGGCCGCCGGCTCGGCTGTGCGCTCAGTGATCGGCAGGCCCACCGGATCTTCGATCAGCTGCGCCGGGCACTGGGCTGGGTCGCTCGTGGCGGCCACGGTGTGGCCCGCATCCACGATCTGCGCCACAGCTTTGCGGTGCGTTGCCTGATGCGCTGGCATGAGCAGGGCGAGAACGTGCACGAGCACATGCTTGCGCTGTCGACCTACATGGGCCACGCCAAGGTCTCCAACACGTACTGGTACCTCACGGGCACGCCCGAACTCCTGCAAGTGGTGGGCAAGCGTTTCGAGCACTTCGTCGATCCGTACGAAGCCGAGGAGGACGACGATGGTTAAGCCCGAATCAGTCCAGGCGCCCAGCTTCGCGGCCCTGGTGCAGGCGTTCTTCGCCGAGCACCTGCAGCAGCAGCGCGCGATGAGCCCGCGCACCGTTGCAGCGTATCGCGACGCCTTCGTGCTGTTCCTCGACTTCGCGCAGGCGCGGCTACACAAGCAACCCACGGCGATCCGGCTCGAGGAGATCACGCCGGCGCTGATCCTGGCCTTCCTTGATCACCTCGAGCGCGAGCGGGGCAATACGGTGAGAAGCCGCAACGCTCGACTCGCGGCGTTGCGGGCGTTCCTGAAATTTGCCGGTCGGCGCGACGTGAGCGCCCTGCATGCCGTCGAGAAGTCGCTGGGCGTGCCGATGAAGCGCTTCGAGCGGCCGATGCTGGGCTTCCTGTCGCGTGAGGAAATGCTGGCGATCATCAGCGAGCCGGACGACTCCTGGACGAGCCAGCGCGACCATCTGCTGCTCAGGATGCTCTACAACACCGGCGCCCGGGTCTCCGAGATCATCGGCGTGACGCTGGCCGACGTGGTGCTCGATGGTGCCGCCTATGTGCACCTGCACGGCAAGGGGCGCAAGCAACGCACGGTGCCGCTGTGGCGCTCGACGGTGCGGCAGATCAGGGCGTGGCTGCGCATCAATCCGCAGTTGCAACCCACATCGCCACTGTTGCCCAACCGCGATGGCCAGGCGATGACGCGTGGGAACGTCACTCAGCGCCTCGCTCTCGCCGTCAAGGCCGCGACCGCAGCGCAGCCGCAGCTTGCGACGCGCCGCATCTCCCCGCACATCATCCGCCACACGACGGCCATGCACCTCTTGCAGGCCGGCGTGGACATCAGCGTCATCGCGCTGTGGCTGGGACACGAGAGCCCGACGACAACTCACCAATACGTCGAGGCTGACCTGGCGATGAAGGAGCAGGCACTGGGGAGACTGCAGGAACCAGACGCCGCGATCCGGCGCTACAAGGCGCCTGACTCGCTGATCGAGTTCCTCAAGACCCTGTAGTTATGTGCAGGCCGCAGGCATCGCGCACCAACGCTGTGCTCGTGCGATGACGCGGCCTGCACCGCAACTGTTCATAACTGGGAACTGGGCATAATGGCCGTTGTGGACTAAACCGCTGCGCGGTAGGGGGTGATCCACGCGCTGTGGGAGTGAGGCCG
>JBEOKH010000254.1:0-8304 GCA_040275625.1 Thauera sp.
ATCCGGCCGCTGCGTATGCTGCGCAGTGAGCGTATTTAAGGGCCGGGTTAATAGTCAGGTTTTTGAAAGTGCGCTCTAGCGAAAACAAGCACTTGCGAGCGTAACTGTCGAACTCGGGTGGCAAGCTTGCCCTGGGCTGTCGCTGCGAGCCTATCGGCATTTTCAAGGGACAGCACTGCCCCTAGTGCTGTTCAGCAGGCTGCCGACCTCACTGGCCATTGCCATGACATCATCTTTGCGATCGCTTTTCTGATCACGGGCATTCAAGGGGGTGGTCGAGCGTCGGGCGCGGCTTGATCCCGCCACGAAGATCAGCACCTCTTGGGCATCGTCAGCCTGACCCCGCCGGCCGCCACCGGCAGGAACAGCCACGCCTCCTGCACCGCCCTCCCCGACACCCTTTCCAGGGCCGCCGCGTAGCAGGAAAGCTGCGGCGCGTGCTCAGTCGCGAGCACTTCCCAGTGATCCGGCGCCCGTTGACTCGATTTGTGGTCGATCAGCACCCAGCCCGCATCCGTTTCCAGCAACAGGTCGATGCGGCCGTTGAGGAGCTGTCCGTTTTGCAGCCGCTGCTGCACCGGGATCTCGGCATGGGCGCGGGCGCCGGGCCAGCGCGGTTCCAGCCAGGCGTGGAAAGCCTCGATCTGGCGCAGCACGGCGGCGGCTGCGAGCGATTCCGCGACGGCGAAGCCCTCGAGCAGCCGGTGCACATCGTCTTCGGTGAGCGGCGCGCCACGGTCGGTGAACGACAACGCGAGGCAGGCGTGAATGGCCGAACCGAGCGCATCCATGTCCGCGCCGGCTGCGACGGGAATGCGCGCGCCGATGCGGCACTTTTCCGCGACGATGGCTTGCGAACCGCTCTGCGCGCCTGAAGGGCTGAAGTGAAGCGGTAACGGTGCAGGATCCCGCATCCGCGCGTCGAACCAGTGAATTGCCGCGCCCGCGTCCGCAGACGGGGCGGGGTGGTCTTGCGCTGGCGCAAGCAGCCAATGCTCGGCGCGCAAGGTCTCGCCCGCTGGCAGGCGCACCGTGTCGGCGCCGTCGTCGGGCAGCAGCCACGGTGCGTCGACGCTGTCGAGCCAGTCGCCCGAGGGTTTGCGGCTGGATCGCGCCAGCACCAGGAGGTCGCGCGCCCGCGTCATGCTGACGTAGAGCAACCGTTTGGCCTCTTCGACGGCGGCCTTGCGAAACTCGACCGCGGTCTTGGTGAGCGCGATCTCGTCGGCCACCGCGACCTTCTGCTGCGGCCCGAAGGGCCACGGCCAGTAGCGAATGAAGCGCTCGGCCAGGGGCTGGTGCACGTCAAAGGGCGCAGTCGTGTTCGCGGAAATCGACCACAGCCGGTCCTTGATGTCCCTGGCCAGGTCGGTGAGCACGACCACCGGCCACTCCAGGCCCTTGGCGGCGTGGTGGGTCATGACCTTGACGGCATCGATGGCGGGCTCGGCAAGCATGTCCTGCTTGAGCGCGGCTACCTCATCCAGCCAGAGGATGAGGCCGGAGACCGAGGCCGCGTGCTGTCCGCTGTGACACAGGCCCTCGTATTGGGCGGCGAGCGCGAGCAGCGCCTCAAGGTTGGCCAGGCGCATGCGGGCGCGATCGGGATCGGTGCTCCAGCGCACCACCTTCTGCGGTAGCGTGCAGGCGGCGATGACCGTGGCGAGGGCCTCGCGCGGGGCGAGCACCGGCAGCGCAGCGCGCAACGTGCGCAGTGTCTGCAGCAGCGGATGGGCGGGATGGCCGGCGATGCCCTCCTCCAGCCAGCGGTCCTGGGCGGCCCCCTGGGCGAGGTAACGCAGGCGATCGGCCACCCACTGCTCGGGCTCGAGGCCGTCGGCGAGCGACACGATCTCGGCGCTGGCCACCGTGTCGCCGGGGTCGTTGAGGCGGCGCAGGCACGCCATGGCGAGCGTGGCTTCGGGCGTGGCGAGCAGACCAGGTTGCGCGGTGGCGACCGCAATGCCCTGGGCAGACAGGGCTGCCACCCACGTCGCCACCCGGTCGTGCGAGGCGGCGAGGATGGCGATGTCGCCAAAGCGGACAGGGCGCGCAGCCTTGCTGGCCTTGTCGTGGATGAGATAGCCGGAATCGATGAGCTTGCGCACGCCAGCGGCCAAGGCGGTAGCTTCCTGTTCGATGTTCTTGCCACCGAGCAGCCAGTTGGCCAGGGCCGGCCCCGGGAGGTCATCGGCACGGGTCGGCTTCAGTTCAACTTCTTCACGTGCCAGTGTGTCGGCAAAGGCGTGCGCGAACACGCCATTGACGAGCTGTAACAGTTCGGGGCGCGAACGCCACGACGCCGGCAGCACCGCCTTGTGTCCGCCGAGCGCGGGTAGCGCAGCCAGGATCGCCTGCATCAGCGCGGTGTCGCTGCCACGAAAGCCGTAGATCGCCTGCTTGACGTCGCCGACCCAGTACACCCGCCTGGCGAAGCGGGCGAGCTTGAGGAAGAGCGCGAGCTGGATCGGGCTGGTGTCCTGGAATTCGTCCACCATCAGCAGGTCGAGCTCGTCCTCGAGCACGGCAGCGACTTCGGGGTGATCGAGCAGGGTGAGCAGCTGATGCTCCTGATCGGCAAAATCCAGCACGCCGAGTTCTTGCTTGAGCGTCTGATAGTGCGCCAGGGCGCGGCCGGCCAGGGCGAACATCAGCGCCAGGTAGTGGCGTACATCTGCGTGCAGGCGGGGATGTTCGGCGGCGCGGCCAGCGAGCGCGGCGATGGGCTCGATGGTCGCGCGCAGGCCTGCCTCGGGCGCCTCCTTGGCGAGCTTGATCCAGGCCCCCCAGGGCGCTGCATCGCGCGCGAGATCACGCATGAAGCCCTTGACCAGCGCGAGGTAGGCAGCGGTGTTCTTTTTCCTGCCGGTCGCGGCGACCGTCTCGAGCTCGGGCAAGGCGGCACGAATCGCGCGCAGCAGGTCGGCGTCGAGGTCCTGTGCTGTCACTGCGGGGAAGTGCGCAAGGAGCTCATCGGCGTTGGCCATGGCGAAGCCGTCGAGCTTGTCGAGCGGGATATCGTTGCTGCGAAGCTGGTTGACCAGGGTTTGAAGGGCGTCCTTCCATTCTTCCTTGGCGCTGCTGCTGACCTTGATGTTCAGGCCCAGCCGCTCCACCAGCGCAAGCAGCTCGCCCAGTTCCGGGCCGTCGAGCGCCGCGTCGATCGCCTTGTCGAGCAGCAGCGCGGCCGGCGTTTCCTCGAGCACCTGCTGCTCGACGGACAGCCCGGCCTCGAAGGCGAAGCGCGCCACGAGCTGGCCACACACGCTATTCACGGTGCCGATGCGCGCCTGCCCCATGGCGTTGGCCAGCCCGAAGCGCCCCTGCTGCAGCAGATGCGCACGGACGCGCTCACGCAACTCGGTTGCCGCCTTGCGTGTGAAGGTGGTGGCGATGACACCGGCCGGGCGGGCGTCCCGTGTGGTGAGCTCGTCGTGCAGCAGCGCGGTGAGCCGGTGGGTCTTGCCGCTGCCGGCGCCGGCGCTGATGAAGGTGATCGCGGCTTTGAGGGGGGGCGTCACGATCAGTCCTTCCAGCCGGCCAGCGCGCGGTAGTCGTTGTAGGCGGCGTTGAGCGTTTCCATCACCATGGCGTCTGGCGGCGGTTCGGAGTCTTCCGTCGGGGCGATCGCCTCGAGCGCGACCTCGAAGCGCCCTGCGCGGATCTGCGCCACCCGCCAGCGCCAGGTCGCCAGAAAGCGTTGCCAGAGCTGGGCGGTGTTCTCGCCATCGTCCGACGCAATCGTCTCGGCCTCCGGGAAGCTGTGATCGTCCGGCGCCACCAGCCGCGCGCGGTCGAGGATGTAATAGGCCACCGCCGGCCACTGCCCGCCTTGCTGGCGGTAGAGTTCGGCATAGATGGCGAGCTGGAGATGGCGGTTGTGCTTGAGCTTGTCGGGATACTTCCTGGCGCCCGACCATTTCATGTCCACGATCGCCGCCTCGCCCGCGCTCTTGTGCATGACGAGGTCGGCGAAGCCTGCAAGGGCGCCGCCCTCGAAGCTGCCTTCGAGCGCTTGCTCGGGCACCACCTTGACCACGCCCGCCTCTCGCACATGCGCGCGCAGCGTCTGCAGGGACCGGCGCAGGCGGTTGCGGAACTTCGCCAGATCGGCGCCCCGTCCGGGCATGCGCAGCAAGGCGCCTTCCTGATCGATGAGCGTCTCGAAGGCGCTGGCGAACCAGGCGTCGAAGGCAGCGTCTGCGAGCGCGAGCGCATCGTCGCGCTGGAAATACTGCTCGATGAGCCCGTGTGCCAGGTTGCCGAACAGCAGGAAGTCACCGCCCAGGCTGACGAGCGTCGAGGGGTGCAGCGCTGCCGGGTAGCGCAGCAACCATTGCCAGGGGTTGAAGAGCAACTGTTCCAGGCTGGAGAAGGACTCCCTGGGCCGCAACGCCACGGTGACATCGCCCGGCAGTTGCCACCAGCGCTTTGCAGCGGGCAGCGGCACCGGGGTGCTGACCGCCATGTTCTCGCCGCCGGATCGCAGCAGTCCCTCGAGGGCAGTGACCCGGGGTGCATCGACGACGGCGCCGATCATTTGCCATAGCGGATGCACCTCTTCGCCGGGGGGCGGAAGCACCAGGATCAGTTGCTCACGCGCGGCCATCACCGGGCGCAACCAGGTGCGAGCGATCTGGGCGAGTTGTTGCTCGGTATCGGGCAAACGCACACCGGCTTCGCTCAGCGCACGCACCTCGGCAGCCGACCACGGCAGCGGGCCGGGGAGCGCCGGCGTTGTCAGTTGCCACCAGATCACGCGAGCGGCGGCCTCGATCACCGCACCGGCCTGGGTGGCGGACTGGGCTGCACCGACCTCGGCCGGCCACAGCGGATTGGGCACCCCACTGCCAGTCGCCTGGGCGACGAGCTTGTGGAGTTGGCGCGGGCGGATGCTTGCGGCGCCCTGCGCGACGAGCGCGTTGAGCGACTCCAGACACGCCCGGCACTGTTCGTGGCCGGCGAGAATGGCGAGGCGCATGGCCTCGTCCGCATCGCCCAGGCGACGGCGAAAGAACGCGACGAGCTGCGCGACGCGCTCGGTCACCGCAACAAGCGGCGCGCCCGTCTCCGCATCGAAGCGCGGGTGCTCGATCCAGTACGCGATCTGCGCCGCGACGTCTGGTGCGCGTTCCGCGCCGGCGTGCGCGGCGATGGCCTCCAGCGCCTGCTGCCACCTGGCCCCGCCGATGCCGGGCGCCTCGGCCACCTTCTCGGCAAGGCGCCGACGGGCAAAACCGGGCAGCGGACACACGGGATGGGTGAGGAACTGGACCAGCGCGTAGTAGTTGAGCGGCGCCCAAAGCAGCTCGGTGACCAGCGGCAGCACCTGCAGCGCCGGGCGAAAGGCGCTGGCCTCCCTCAAGCCCTGGCGCGCATGCCCCATGGCGGCAAGGTGCGCATCGAGGCGCGCGCGGTCGTCTCCAGCCACCAGCAAGGTCCCGGGCGCCTCCAGGCGAGTCGCCACCCAGTGTGCAGCGAGGGCGCGGGTTTCAGCCTGCACCACAATGACCGTGCCGTCGTCATTCCACGGCAGTGCAGCGGGCATCTCGCCCTTGGCTGCGTCTTCGAGGCGCTGCTGCAGCGTGCCCAGAAAGCCCACCCCCGCACCTGCTGGTTCCGGACATTGCACCACCGGCAGGGCCGCGAGCACGGCCTGCCAGCGCGCAGGCAAAGTGTCGATCGGGTCGAGCACGTGAAGCACCTCGATGTCCGGCTTGCGGACATGCAACGCTGCCTGGATGGCATCGAGCCGCTGACCAATGCCGGGCGACACCGCCTTGCGGGCGCGCTGCTCGACCGCGGCCAGATCGCGCAGGCGCCGCGGCGCATCGGCGGCGAGCCTGTCGTCCCAGCGCTCTCCCGCGCAGCAGTGCAGCGCCCATTCGTCCCGCCACGCGAGCAGGCAGGCGGCCGTGCCGAGCGGGTCGAGTTCGAAGCTGCGGTGATAAAAGCGCGCCGGGTTATCGAGTGCTTGCAGGCAGTCGCGGTACTGGATGCTCCGCTGCGCGGCCGAGGGCTGGATCGCCAGCCTCCCCAACAGGGTTTCTAGGATATTGAGCAAGCCGAGCGGACCGACAACGGTCTGCCCAAGGCGATCGGACGGCGCCGTCGCGCGCTGTCCATCGAGGTAAAAGCCGAAGGTGATGCGTTGTCCCGCCACGGTGTGCTTCCTGCAGTCGTTGGTCCTGGGGCAAACCCGGAATGAACGGATTGTGCACGGACCCAGACACGGCAGCGGGCATCACAAGCTTGCGGGTTGCGGGCGATTCAGGCCTTGTCCAGCCGGCAGTGCACCGCCAGCCACAGCGCATCATCCGATACGGTGTCGACGCGATGGCGGCACTGCGCCGGCAGGCTCACCCAGTCGCCGGCGTGCAGGTCCAGCATGCGCCCGTCCGCGAAGGCAAGCACGGCGGAACCGACCAGCAGCACCACCCATTCGTCCTCATCCTGCTCGTACCAGAACCCCGGCGGGCTGGCGTGACCGAAGGACACGATGCGCTCGACGCGGCAGACGGCGTTGGCGAACAGGGTGTCGAAGACCTCCTCCGTGCCAAGGGCTGGCCGATCTGCAAGGACGTTGCCGCACAAGGAAGCAGCCCCCGCCTTCATCCCAGTTCCGCGATCGCCCGTAAACGGGGCAACAGTTCCGGCACATCATCCTTGACCATGCTCCACAACGTGTCGTTGTCGATGCCGAGGTAGCCGTGAATCAGCCTGTTGCGGGCAGCGATGATCATCCGCCAGGGAACCTCCGGATGCGCCTCTCGCACTTCTGACGGGATACGGGTTGCGGCTTCGCCGATCAACTCGAGATTACGCACCGTCGCATCGAAATGCAGACCACTTGCGACGAAGGCTTCCTGAGTCATGCCCGCTGTATAGGCGACGACCTTCTCACCAAAGTCGATCATGTCCTGCAGATAGAAGCGCCACTCCCGCGTAAGCTCGTCAGACATGCACGGCCTCGCGCTCGATGAAGGAGCGCAGCTCCCCACGCAGGGCCTTGTCTGTCACCAGGTCGACCGGCGCGCCGAGCAAGTCCTCGAGAAAGAACTGGACGCCGAAGTAGCGTGCCGAGGTCGCTGGCCCATCGAAGCGCACGAGCACATCGACATCACTGTCGGCACGCGCCTCGCCACGCAGCGTAGAGCCGAACAGCGCGAGGTCGACGACGCCGAAGCGTCGATGCAACTCCGGCTTGCTCTGCGTCAGCAGTTGCAGCGCACGATCACGATCCATGGGCTTCTCCGAACGATCAGGCACCGCACGATCTTAGGCGATGAATCCGCGCGGTCAAGGCCGGATCACGCGACCGCTCAGCGGAACACCACCGTCTTGTTCCCATGCACCAGCACGCGGTCTTCCAGGTGGTAGCGCAGGCCGCGGGCGAGCACGGTCTTCTCGATGTCCTTGCCGTAGCGCACCATGTCCTCGACCGCGTCGGAGTGGTCGATGCGGATCACGTCCTGCTCGATGATCGGGCCCTGGTCGAGGTCCGCGGTCACGTAGTGGCAGGTGGCGCCGATCAGCTTGACGCCCTTGGCGTAGGCCTGGTGGTAGGGCTTGGCGCCGACGAAGCTGGGCAGGAAGCTGTGGTGGATGTTGATGATGCGCCCGGGGTAGGCGGCGCACAGCGCGGGCGACAGGATCTGCATGTAGCGCGCCAGCACCATGGTGTCGCCGCGCACCTCCTCGAAGATGCGCTGCACCTCGGCGTAGGCGGCGGCCTTGTTGTCGGCGTTCACCGGCACGTGGTGGAAGGGGATGCCGTGCCACTCGACGAAGCCGCGGAAGGTGTCGTGGTTGGAGATCACGCACGCGATCTCGATGTCGAGCTCCTTCGACTGCCAACGTGCGAGCAGGTCGTACAGGCAGTGCTCCTGCTTGCTCACCAGCACCACCACGCGCTTCTTGACCGCGGAATCGCTGATCTTCCAGTCCATCTCGAGTTCTTCGGCCAGAGGCCGGAAGCGCTCGCGGAACTCGGCGAGGTGGAAGGGCAGCGAGTCGGCCTTGATCTCGATACGCATGAAGTAGCGCCCGAGCTCGCCCGCCTCAAGCGGCGGCTCGGCGTGCAGCGAAGTCTCGAGGATCCAGCCCTGATGCTCGGCGATGAAGCCCGAGACCTTGGCGACGATGCCGACGCGGTCGGGGCAGGAGGCAGAGAGGGTGAAGAAGCGTTCTCGGTGCATGGTGTGTGGAGGGCTCAGCCGGCGCGGGCGAATGCTTTGTCGATTTCAGTGCGCAGGCTGGCGTAGTCGCGCACCACCGGGAACTGCGGGAACTCGCGCACCACGT
>JBEOKH010000255.1:0-1479 GCA_040275625.1 Thauera sp.
CGGCGAGGCCGGAGAGGGTCAAGGCGAGCGCCGCAAACAGCGCCAGCAGCGGTTGTGTTTCGTGTGTGTGCAGAACCAGGCCCAGGGTGCCGAGGGCAAGCAGGGCGGCGGGCGTGCGCACCGGCCGCCCATGCAGCGATTGCGCAGCGCGTGCCACCCAGTAGATCGCCAGCGCCACGAAGAAGGCGCTCGCCAGCCGGGCTCCGGCGTGTGCGGGCAGGAATGCGGCGCTGGCGCGGGCGAAGGCGGCGGCGACCCAGTAGTAAAGCGGCGGGTAGTCGGTGAGGGGTTGGCCGGCGAGCAGCGGAAACAGCCAGGACTCGCCGCGCAGCATCGCCAGCACCGGGCCGAAATGGCGCGCGTCGTCACCACGCCAGGGGTCATGGACGGTCAGCCCGACAAGCAGGTACAGGCCCACGAGCACGGCGAGGCCGACCGTGCCATAGACGCGGCGCTGGAACAGGGTGGGCGTGACGGGGTCGCGGATCATGCGGGCATTGTGCTTCGGAGCGGCGGGCGGGCCAAGTGTGGCAGTCGGAGATTGTTGATCAGGCTGGCGACGAATGCCGCGCGGGAAAACCTTCCACAGGCACGGGGCCTGCGGCTGTCGATTTCACCCGGGTGGATGCGCGAACGCGGAGCAACAAAAAAGGCAGCGCTCGGCTGCCTTTCAGGTGCTGGACTTGCCGTCCGCATGGGGCGGGACGGCAGACCGTGCAGGTGCGCAGACGACTCAGCTGGCGCGCTGGACGTTGCCGTATTTCTGGCGGAAGCGCTCGACACGGCCGGCGGTGTCGACGATCTTCTGCTTGCCGGTGTAGAACGGGTGGCAGGCGGAGCAGACTTCGACGTGGTACTGGGGCTTGCTCAGCGTGGAGCGGGTGACGAACGTGTTGCCGCACGAGCAGGTCACGCTCAGATCGCCGTACTTGGGATGGATGTCCGCTTTCATGGTGGTTTCCTGATTCTGGCGGGCGGCGGGTGTGACCGCCCTGTGTCGTAAAGTCCGCGATTATCCTTCAGCGCCCGGCCGCTGACAAGGAGAACCGTGGCAATCGTGTGCGGCCTGCGTCGCGCCGGCAATGACCCGGGCCGCTGCGACCGCTACAATCGCGCGCCTGATCAATGGACCGCTGGTGCGGTGGGAGAACGAGGTGCGTCTTTTGCTCGCGCCGATGGAAGGCGTGGCCGACTTCGTGCTGCGCGACGTGCTCACGCGCATCGGTGGTTACGATCTCGCGGTGTCGGAATTCGTCCGCGTCTCGGGCACGCTGCTGCCACAGCGCACCTATGCGCGCATCTGCCCGGAGATCGGCGCGGGCAGCCGCACCGCGGCGGGCACGCCGGTGGCGGTGCAACTGCTCGGCAGCGATCCCGCGCTGCTGGCCGCGAACGCGGCGCAGTTGGCGCGCCTCGCGCCGCACGGCATCGACCTCAACTTCGGCTGTCCGGCAAAGGTGGTCAACCGCCACGGTGGTG
>JBEOKH010000256.1:0-3662 GCA_040275625.1 Thauera sp.
CCTGCGCCGGCGAGTAGCGCACCGGCGGCCGGCGCAAGTGCGCGACCGGGAAGCAGCGCATCGACACGCGCCTGGAAGCGCTCGCGCGCCGAAGCGCCCGAGAGCGTGTCGTAGCCCACGGACAGGTGCTCGAAGAGCTCCTTGTAGGAGCCAGCCATCGACACGAACAGGGTCGCGGTCTTGTCGAAGTGGGCGTCGACCTCCTTGCGGTAGCGTTCGGCCTCGTCGCGTTTGCGCGCGAGTTCGACTTCCAGTTCCTCGATGCGCGCCTTGGTGCCGGCGGTGCCGCGGCCGACGAAGAAGGCGACCACGCCGACGATGACGACGGCAGAGATGGCGAGCAGCCAGGCGGTTTGCGGGGTCATGTCCATTTTGTTTACTCCTCCCTTTTCAATCGACGACCGTCGCCTCGACCGGCGACGGGAACTGCAGGCGCGCGCGCAGCGCGCGGGTGACTTCCACGCGGCCATCCGCAGCCACGCGCAACGCATGTTCGATGCCAAATCGGCGAATCTGTTCGCGCCAGCCCTCGCCGGCGAGGTAGGCGGGCTTGCTCGGCGCGTCGGACAGCGTGCCGGCATTGGGGCGCGGGGTGATGAGCACGGTGAGCGACTGCGTGCCATGCGCCGGCTGACCGGTGCGCGGGGCGGCCGCCTGAGCATAGCGTTCGCCGTCGAGCTCGAAGTAGCGCTGGTAGTCGCCCGAGGTGCCGATCGCCTCGCCGTCGTAGAGCGGCAAGGTAGCGAGCGGCACCGGCGCACGCGGGTGCTGGATGCCGACCCGCCACGGCTGATCGCCCTTGCGGCCAAGCGCCATGACGTTGCCGCCGATGTTGACCAGCGCGCTGGCCACGCCCTGCGCGCGCAGGAGGGTGGCCGCGCGGTCAAGCGCGTAGCCCTTGGCATAGCCGCCGAGGTCGAGCTGCACCGCGGTGTTGCGGCTGTGCACGCGATTGCCGTCGATGACGAGGTCGGCCATCGACGGCCGCGCCGCGAGCAAGGCCTGCAGCCTGGCCGGATCGGGGCGCTGCGGCACGAAGGTGTCGGTATGAAAGCCCCACAGCGCGACCAGGCCGCCGAGCGCGGGGTCGAACAGGCCATCGCCAGTGGCGGCGATCGCCTGCGCGTCTCTCAGGATCGCGGCGAGTTCGTCGGACACCGTGGCGGCCTCGCCGCGCGCGATCGCGGCGTTGAGCGCGGTGAGCTCGGAGGGTTCCCAGGCGTGGTAGGCGCGGTGCAGGCGGTCGAACTCGCGCAGCACGGCCGCCGCCGCGGTGTCGGCTGCGGCCTGGTTCTCCCCATAGACCGCGACGTCGACGCGGGTGCCGAAGACGTAGGCCTCGTGATGGAAGACCTGGGCGCGCGAACACGCGGCCAGCAGCAGTGCACAGGCGGCCAGCACGAGGAAGGAGGGGAAATAGGGGACAGCGAAATAGGGGACAGACCCCGATTTCCCACCGGAAATCGGGGTCTGTCCCCTATTTCGCGCCAGGCTCAGCCGCACGCCCGCTCCAGCGTGTCGATCACCAGCCCGGCGACGTCGAAGCCCTGCTGGGTGGCGATCTCGACCATGCAGGTGGGGCTGGTGACGTTGATCTCGGTGAGATGGCCGCCGATGAGGTCGAGGCCGACGATCAGCAGCCCGCGCGCCCACAGGATGGGCGCGAGGAATTCGGCGATCTCGCGCTCGCGCGCGGTAAGTGGCATCGCCACGCCACGCCCGCCGGCAGCGAGGTTGCCGCGCGTCTCGCCGGCCTTGGGGATGCGCGCCAGCGCGAAGGGCACGACCTCACCGCCGATGATCAGCACGCGCTTGTCGCCGTCGGCGATCTGCGCCAGGTAGCGCTGCGCCATGATCGTGCGCGCGCCCTCCTGGGCCAGCGTCTCGACGATCACGTTGCGGTTGGGATCGTCGGCGCGCACGCGGAAGATCTGGCTGCCCCCCATGCCATCGAGCGGCTTGAGGATCACGTCGCGCAACTCGTCGATGAAGGCGTGAATGTCGGCGGGGTCGCGCGCCACCAGGGTGGTGGCGGTGAACTGCGGGAATTCGGTGATCGCGATCTTCTCGGAGTGGTCGCGCACCGCGCGCGGGTCGTTGAACACCCGCACGCCGGCCTGCGCCGCGCGCTCGAGCAGCCAGGTGGCGGCGACGTACTCGAAGTCGAAGGGCGGATCCTGGCGCATCAGCACCGCGTCGAAGGCCGCCAGCGGCAGCGCCTGGGATTCGCCCGCGCGATACCAGGCCGCGTCGTCGCCGACCTCGAGCGGCACGCACCCGGTGCCGATCACCACGCCCTCGCGCCAGGTGAGCCCGGCGCGCTGCAGCGCCCACACCTCATGACCGCGCCGCGCCGCGGCGCGCATCATCGCGATGCTGGAATCCTTGTAGGCCTTGAGGCCTTCGAGCGGGTCGAGGATGAAGAGGAGCTTGAGCTTGCGGGTCATGGTGTGCTCGACGGTCGTATCTCTGGACTTGGGCGGGATCCCTGCAGGCGCGGCGCGGAGCGCGAGGCTCTCCAGCCCGAGCGTGCGTCAGAGGCGGCAAAGGTGTTCGCGGCTTCCGCCGCTCCTGCATAGGTGGCGGCGGAAGCGGGGAGGCTCATGCGGCCAGCGCGTCCTCATCCTCGACGGGGGCGGTCTCCTCGATCTCGACCGAGGCGGCCAGCAGCGCCAGGCGCGCGACCACGCCGTAGGCGTAGAAGCGGTTCGGCGGCGCGTCGGGCCCCTGGGCGACGTCGGGCAGCGTGCAGCAGGTATCGAAGGCCAGCGGCTTGAAGTGCATGCCGGGGGCGTTGAGGTTCTCGTCGCGGCCGCGCTCGGTGTGCACACGGTAGAAACCGCCCACCACGTAGTGATCCATCATGTACACCACCGGCTCGGCGACGCCGTCCTCGACCGTCTCGAAGGTATGCACGCCTTCCTGGATGATGACCTCCTGCACCTGCAGGCCTTCCTTGACCACCGCCATCTTGTTGCGCTGGCGGCGATTGAGGCCGACCACCTCGGAGGCGTCCTTCACCGTCATCACGCCCATGCCATAAGTGCCGGCGTCGGCCTTGACCACCACGAAGGGCTGGTCGGTGACGCCGTACTCCTTGTACTTGGCGCGGATGCGCGTGAGCAGCGAATCGACCTGGGCCGCCAGGCACTCCTCGCCGGTGCGCTCCTGGAAATTGACCTGGCCGCACACGCCGAACTCGGGGTTGATGCGCCACGGGTCGATGCCAATTGCCTCGGCAAAGGCGCGTGCGACACGGTCGTAGCACTCGGCGTGCTTCGACTTGCGGCGCTTGTGCCAGCCGGCGTGCAGCGGCGGGATCAGCCACTGCTCGTCGAGTCCCTTCAGCACCTGCGGGATGCCGGCCGAGAGGTCGTTGTTGAGCAGCACGGCGCAGGGGTCGAAGCCGTCGACGCCGATGCGGCCGCCGCTGCGGCGCAGCGGCTCGAGCGTCAGCGTGGCGCCGTTGGCCAGTTCGAGCACGGTCGGCGCGACGACGTCGGGCAGCAGGCTGCCGATGCGCACGTCGAGGCCGGTCAGGCGCAGGATCGACACCAGCTTGGCCACGTTCTGCAGGTAGAACTGGTTGCGGGTATGGTTCTCGGGAATCAGCAGCAGCTTGCTGGCGTCCGGGCAGATGCGCTCGATCGCCGCCTGCGCCG
>JBEOKH010000257.1:0-2045 GCA_040275625.1 Thauera sp.
CCACCGCTGCGGCACGGGCCGGCGTGGTGGGGACCAGCATCAGCATGCGCCAATCCAGCCAATCGAGGGCGCGGCTGCCGACCACGAACTCGCGATCATCGATCCTCGCACGCGCCTCGTCGCGCCACACCAGCGCCAGCGGCTCCAGGCCCTCGGTGTAGTACTGCCGCGTCTGCGCCAGCTCGGCGCGCGAGGCTGCGGACAGCGCCGACAGCGCGCCGAACTTCCACTCCGGATTCGAGGACAGCGCCACCACGCCGTGGCGGTCGACCACCATCACCGCCTCGCCGCTCTCGGCCCAGGTGCGTTCGAGCTGGGTCAGCTCGACCTTGACCGCGAGCACGCCGGCCACCGCCGTGGGATTGCGCACCGGATGGGCGATGAAGACGCCGGCGACGCGGGTGGTGGCACCGACCGCAAAGAACTTGCCCGTACCGCCTTCCAGCGCGGCGCGGAAGTAGGGGCGAAAGGCGTAGTTCTCGCCGACGAAGGAATCCGGCCGCTGCCAGTTGCTCGCCGCGAGGGTCTTCCCGTCGGGAGCGATCAGATACAGCATGGCCGCAGCAGTGCGCGTGTTGACCTCCTCGAGCAGGGCGTTGGCCTGCGCGCGCAAGTGCTCGTCGTCCGGCGCCGCGAGCAAGGCCGGAAACACCGGATGATGGGCGAGCACCGCGGGCAGGCTCTCGAAGCGCAACAGCTCGGCATCGAGGCTGGCGGACAGCAAGGCCAGGCGCTGGCCGGCATGGCGTGCGAGCTCGTCCATGCCGGCGGCAAGACGCCAGGCGTGGATCGCCCATAGCGACGCGGCCGCGACCAGCACCGGCGCCAGCACCGCCAGCATGCGCAGGGCGAGATCACGCGGTTCGCGGCGCATCATCGCGGGCTCGGTGCGCCGCCACGGCGGGACAGGCGCGCAACTCGGTGACGGCGCCGTCGGAAGGGAGCAGCGTCCCCAGCGGCACGCACGGCTGGCTGTCCTCGCACCACTCGTAGTCGGCGGTGTACGGCGAGCGGGTCAGGCGAAGCACCGCGTGCCGGGTACGCGGATGCCAGGTCCACACCCCGTCCTTCAGCGTCGCGCCCTCCCCCGGCTCCATGCCGGCACCGTGGCCGCGCACACGCACGCTGTCGAGCACCAGCGCCTCGCCCTCGACCCGCCACACCTCCTCCCAGCGCACGCGCTCGATCGAGTGCGTCCATGCGAGCGTGAAGGTGCTGGCGGCGACCGTCGCCGTCGCAAGGCCGGTGGCGAGGCAGAGCACCATCACACCGTCAGCGCCTGCGTGCTGCGCGAACGCCAGATGTGCCATCCGATCACCGCCGCCGCCAGGCCGAAGCCGAGTTCGTCGGTGAGCGGCAGCGCGACCACCAGCAGGGACGCGGCGACGAAGGCGAGCACGCGTTCGAGCGCGTTCATCGGCGAGCGGAAGTGGCCGACCACCGCGGTCCCCCACAGCGTCACCGCGAGCAGGGCCTTGAACACCACGTACAGGGTCGCTTCGACGCCCTTGTCGCCCTGCAGCATCAACTCCGGCGCATAGACCGCCATGTAGGGCACGACGAAGCCGGCGATGGCGATCTGCACCGCGCGCACGCCGATCTTGAGCCCGCTCTCCTTGGCGATCGGCGCCGCGGCGAAGGCGGCGAGCGCGACCGGCGGGGTGAGGTCGGCCATGATCCCGAAATAGAACACGAACATGTGCGAGACGATCAGCGGCACGCCGAGCTCGAGCAGCGCGGGCGCGGCGATCGAGCTGGTGATGATGTAGTTCGGGATGGTCGGGATGCCCATGCCGAGCACCAGGCAGGTCAACATGGTGAGCAGCAGCGACACGAACAGGCTGTCGTCGCCGATCTGGATGATGTAGCCGGCGAAGGCGGTGGCGCCGCCGGTCAGGGTCAGCGAGCCGATGATCACGCCGACGAGCGCGCAGGCCACGCCCACCGGCAGCGCGTGCAGCGCGCCCTCCACGAGCGCCTTCACCGCCAGGCGCAGGGTGTCGCGGCCGTCGGCGCGTGGCGCCAGCAGCACCGCGAGCACCGCG
>JBEOKH010000258.1:0-10502 GCA_040275625.1 Thauera sp.
CGCGCCGTCGCGATCAGCGTCTCAATCAGGTAGTGGGCGCGAGCCGGGCCTCCGCGTTCGACGACGGCGGCGAGGGACTCGAGCCATTCCTTCGTTTCCTGCGGGTCCGCGTCGGTGTGCGGGGCAACGTTGCTGTTTCCGGTCATGGTTCGTCTCCTCATGACATTCGGTTGGCGATTCCTGCCCGGTGGGGCAAGGGGTTTTTTTGCTTGCGGGCAGGACCATGCCGACTGCCGCATGGTCAGCTTTTCATAATATAAAACGACTTTTCGCAATGTGCAATAACGTTTTATCAGGTGAGTGCCGGGGCGGCCTGGCTTATCGATCTCCGGGTCAAGGTTTGGTGGTGCTCGGCGCTGCTTCGTGCGCAAACACCACCGCTCCGTCGCGGATCTCGCCGAGATGGATCTGGCCCGCGCTGTGCAGGGTTTCGTGGTTGTCACGGGAATAGGGGCGACGGTAGGTGAGAACCACGCCCTCCACGTCGGCATCGAGCTTCTCCAGCGCCTCACGGATACGCGAACCGTCGGTGCTGCCGGCTTGGTGGATCGCCGCGGCGAGCAGCAGCATCGAGTCGTACCCCTGCGCCGCGGCGGGCGGCACCGGAATGCGTGCGCTGCCCGTGGTGCGTTCCCACGCCTCCAGGAACCGCGCCTGCGCCGGCGTGCGCGCCTGAGTTATGAAGGTCTGCGGCATGCGCACGCCTTCGGCGTTGGCGCCCGCGGCCTCGATGAAGCTGGACATCGCCAGTGTCCAGCTACCGATGATCGGCACCCGCCATCCCATGCGCGCCATCTCGTTGGCGATGTGGGCGAGTTCGGGACCGATGCCGTAGGTCAGCACCGCCTCGGCACCGGCAGCGCGGGCGCGCTCGAGATGCGGGCGCATGTCGGTCTCGCGCAACTGGAAGCGCTCGACCGCCACCGGCGCCCGGCCGCGCGCGCGCAGGGTGGCGATCAGGTCGGCGCTGCCGAGCACGCCATAGTTGGTGGCGTCATGCAGGATCGCGAGCCGGGTGAAGCCGCGTCGTCCCAGCGCTTCATCGACGATCACCGCGGCCTGCAGCGCATCGCTGGCCGACACGCGGAACACGTAGTTATCGGGGAACTCGGGCGGCTGGAACTGCTTGGTGATCAATGTGCCCGTCGCCACCGAGGTGATCACCGGGATGCGCGCCAGCTGGTAGTGACGCTGGCTGGCGAGCGCGACACCGGTGTTGACGATGCCCAGTCCGGCGATGACGCGGTCGCGATGCACGAAGTCGCGCACGATCTGCGCGCCGAGCTCGTTGCTTGCTTCGTCATCGCGCTCGATCAGTTCGACCCGCCGGCCGAGCAACCCGCCGCCGGCGTTGACCTGCGCAGCGGCGATGCGGACGCCTTCGCGCATCGATAGCCCCATCGGCGCCGACGGCCCGGAAAATGGCCCCGATACACCGATGCGCAATGGCGCACGCTCACCCGCGCCCGCGTGCCTGGGGGAAGCTGCGGCCGCTTCTGCCGAAAAAGCCTGCGACGAGAGGCTCGCCGCGAGGAGCAGAAGGGTCACGAGGGCGCGCCCGAGCAATGCGATGAGCGGGTTCATGTCTGCACTGTAGGCAGCGGGCCGGGTACCAAAAATTGGCGGAAACCCCACCCCATGGCGCCGCAGCGCAGCATCGAAGCGTCCTGGGGTCGGCACGTTAGGGTTAGACCCGATGACAGGCACGGCGCCGCTCGACAAGAATCCCATCCCCTTCGTGGCTGTTCCTCCGCCGTTCTTCCGGTATCCACAATGCAACAACCCGCCGCCGTCCAGGCATCGCCGTCGCGCTGGTACTGGGCAGTGCCTTACGTCGCGGTGACCCTGCTGGCGCTGTCGATGCTCGCGGTCGTGTGGTTGCTGCAGGCGCGCGAGACGGCAGTCGAGCGGGATGCGCTCGTGCGCGACCTGCAATGGACCGAGCAGTCGATGCGACGTGCGATGCTGTCGACCGAGGAATTTCTCGTCCAGCTCGCACGTGACCTTTCCGCCGGCACGCTCGACCATGATCGTTTCCAGCTGAGCGCAAATGAACATCTGGCGATCAACCCTGCGTTGACCAACATTGCCTGGGTTGATCGCGACCAGATCGTCACCTGGTCCGCGCCCTTCGACACGCGGGACCTGCTCGTTGGCGAAGCCCTGGTCGACGACCAGGTGCAGGCCTTCCAGAACAGCGCGCTGTCCTCGCGCCTGACCTACGGCGAGCCCTTTGTCGGCGCGCACGGCGCGACGGTGTTCGAGGTCTTCGCGCCGGTGCTGCGTCGCGGCGATTCGATGGGTGCGATCGTGGCGGTTTATTCGATCGAGCGCATGGTGAGCCGGCTGGTGCCGGCGCGCTTCGCCGAACAATACCGGCTCGCGATCCTCGGTCGCGATGGCGGGGTACTCGCGGTCAGTTCAGCCCTGCCGCCGGCTCCAGCGCCGCTGTCGCTGACTCTCGCGCTCGACCCGCCCGGCAACGGCATGGCCCTGCAGGCGATGGCTTTTCGTCCTGGCAGCAACCTGTCGCGCACCCTGCCGATCGCGCTGATCCTGGGGCTGTCGCTCCTGGTGCTGTGGAGCTTGTGGATGCTGCGCCGCCATGTGCAGCGTCGGGTGCAGGTGGAGAACGAGCGCGATCAATTGTTCGACCTGTCGCTCGACCTGCTGTGCGTGATCGATCTCGACGGTCGCTTCTGGCGCTGCAACCCGGCCTTTGAGCGTGTGCTCGGGCTCGACCCGCAACGCCTGCCCGGGCGTCTGCTGATCGACTTCGTTCATCACGACGACGTCGCCACCACGCTGGCGATGCTGCGTCGACTCGCTGGCGGTGAACCGGTCGCCCTCGAGAACCGCTGTCGCTGCGCCGACGGCAGCTACAAGTGGCTGATGTGGAGCATCAACCCGGTGCGCGAGGAGCGTCTCGTTTACGCCGTCGCGCACGACGTCACTGGTCGCAAGGCCACCGAGGACGCGCTGCGGGCGGAATCGGCCTTCCGCAAGGCGATGGAGGATTCGATGATCACCGGCCTGCGCGCGATCGACCTCTCCGGGCGCATCATCTACGTCAACAGCGCGTTCTGCCGCATGCTCGGTTTCGACGAGCACGAGCTCGTCGGCGCCGGGCCGCCGTTCCCGTACTGGCCACCCGAGCACCTCGCCGAGTGCGAGCGCAACCTGTCGATGACCTTGTCCGGGCGCGCGCCGCGTGGCGGCTTCGAGATGCGCATCCTGCGCAAGAACGGCGAGCGTTTCGATGCGCGCTTCTACCTGTCGCCGCTGATCGACCTCACGGGTCGGCAGACCGGCTGGATGGCCTCGATCACCGACATTACCGAGCCCAAGCGCGTGCGTGCTGCGCTCGAATCGGCCCACGAGCGCTTCGAGGCGGTGCTCGACGGGCTCGATGCGGCCGTGTTCGTGGCGGATGCGCGCACCGATGAAATCCTCTTCGCCAACCTCGCCTTCAAGCGCATCCACGGCTTCGATGCGGTCGGCCGCACGGTGCGCGGGGTCGCGGTGCCGCAGCCCGAGCGCGGCGACTACCGGGTCGATCCGCGCAACCTGTCGCCCACCGACGTGCCGCGCGAACTCTTCGACGGCGAACTGCAGCACCCCCTGTCCGGGCGCTGGTATCACGTGCGTGAGCAGGCCACGCGCTGGGTCGACGGACGCGTGGTGCGCATGGGCATCGCCACCGACATCACCGACCGCAAGCAGACCGCCGAGGTGGCGCGCGAACAGGAGGAGCGCCTGCAGCGCACCGCGCGCCTGATCACCATGGGCGAGATGGCCTCGACCCTGGCGCACGAGCTCAACCAGCCGCTGGCGGCGATCGCCAACTACTGCGCCGGGTCGGTGACGCGCCTGCAGGCGGGTGGCGCGAAAATCGAGGACGTGCTCGGCGCGATGCAGAAGGCGAACTTCCAGGCCGAGCGTGCAGGCAAGATCATCCGCCGCGTGCGCGAGTTCGTTAAGAAGAGCGAGCCGCGGCGCTGCGCGGTGAATATCGTCGAGGTGCTCGAGGACGCGATCGGCTTCGCCGACATCGATGCACGCCGCACCGGCATCCGTATCCACACCGAGGTCGAAGCCGGACTGCCGCGGGTGTACGCCGACCGCATCATGATCGAGCAGGTGCTGCTCAACCTGATCCGCAACGGGCTCGACGCCATGGCCGACACGCTGCCCGACGCCCGCGTGCTGGTGGTGCGTGTGCGCACCAGCGGCGACGCCGCGGTGGAGATCACGGTGATCGATCGCGGCCATGGCATCAGCGACGAGGGCAGGGCGCAGCTGTTCACCCCCTTCTACACCACCAAGGCCGAGGGCATGGGCATGGGGCTCAACATCTGCCGCTCGATCGTGGAGTTCCACAACGGCCGATTGCTTGTCGACGCGAACCCCGAAGGCGGTACCATATTCTCCTTCACCCTGCCCATGGAGACCGCAATTGAGCGCAGTGCCCGCAGCGCCTGACCAGATCGTACATGTCGTCGATGACGACGAAGCCCTGCGCGACTCGCTCGTGTGGATGCTCGAGGGCAACGGCTATGCAGTGTCTGCGCACGAGTCGGGGGAGGCCTTCCTGGCCGCGTGCCGTACCGACATGACCGGCTGCATCATGCTCGACGTGCGCATGCCGGGCATGAGCGGGCTGGAGGTGTTCGAGGAGCTCGGCCGGCGCCGCTGCGGCCTGCCGGTGGTATTCATCACCGGGCACGGCGACGTGCCGATGGCGGTGTCCGCGCTCAAGCAGGGCGCGGTCGATTTCATCGAGAAACCCTTCGGCGAGCGTGACATCCTGCGTCTGGTCGAGCAGTGCCTGCAGTTCGAGCGTGAAACCCGCGGCCGCCGCCTGCAGGAGGCCGAGACGACACGCCGGCTCGGCCAGCTCACCCAGCGCGAGCGCGAAGTGCTCGAACTCATCATCGTCGGCCGGCTCAACAAGCAGATCGCCGACACGCTCGGCATCAGCATCAAGACGGTGGAGGTGCACCGCGCGCGGGTGATGGAAAAGATGGGCGCACAATCACTCGCTGAGCTCGTACAGCACATCGTCGCCCTCGACCCCGGCGCGCCCGCGCGCTGACGCTGGCAGGCGACGGCACTGCCGCCGCCGCGCCGTGCGGGCGGAACCTTTCGTGCGGGGGACGCCGAAGCCGAACTGCGCGCTGCCGCCAATGTGGCGTGACAACCCCTTGCCGTCCCTGCCTTCGAATGACCGGAATCAACGCACTCTTCCTGCTCACCGGCCTGTTGCTGTTCATCAGCGTGCTCGCCAGCACCATCTCGGCCCGCCTCGGCCTGCCGCTGCTGCTGCTTTTCCTCGGCGTCGGCATGCTGGCGGGCGAGGACGGCCCGGGTGGCATCGTGTTCGAGGACTTCTTCATCGCCTCGCTGATCGGCCAGGCTGCGCTGTCGGTGATCCTGCTCGACGGCGGGCTGCGTACGCGGGTGAGCAGCTTTCGCGTCGCGCTGAAGCCTGCGGCGGTGCTGGCGAGCTGGGGGGTGGTGGGCACCGCCGCACTGCTCGGCCTCTTCGCCACCTGGCTGCTCGATGTGGACTGGCGCCTGGGCATGCTGCTCGCCGCGATCGTGGGCTCCACCGATGCGGCTGCGGTGTTCGCGCTGCTGCGCAACAGTGGCGTGCGCCTGAATGAGCGTGTGCAGGCGACGCTCGAGATCGAATCCGGCGCCAACGACCCGATGGCGATCCTGCTCGTCACTGCGCTGGTCGGCATGCTGCTCGAGCCCGAGACGGCAACCGTCAGCGGATTCACGTGGATGCTGCTGAGCCAGCTGGGTCTCGGTGCCGCGCTCGGATTGGCCGGGGGCTGGGTGCTGTCGCGGCTGATGGCGCGACTGTCGCTGCCCGACGGCCTGTATGCGCTGCTGATCCTGTCGGGCGGCACACTGGTGTTTGCCGCCACCAACCTGATGGATGGCAGCGGTTTCCTCGCCGTGTACCTCGCTGGCGTGGTGGTCGGCAACCGGCGCAGTCACGCGACCGAGCACGTGCTGCGGGTGATGGATGGCCTGGCCTGGCTGGCGCAGGCGGGCATGTTCGTGGTGCTCGGTCTGCTGGTGACGCCCTCGCAGATGCTCGATCACGCCCCGGAGGCGCTGGCGATGGCGGTGTTCCTGATGCTGGTGGCGCGCCCGCTTGCGGTGCTGATCGGGCTGGCGCCGTTCCGCTACGCGCGCAACGAGCTCGCCTACGTGTGCTGGGTCGGGCTACGCGGTGCGGTGCCGGTCGTGCTCGCGATCGTGCCGGTGGTGATGGGGGTGCCCGACTCCCGCCTGCTGTTCGACGTCGCCTTCGCGGTCGTGTTGCTGTCGCTGCTGGTGCAGGGGGCGACCGTGCCGATGGCGGCGCGCTGGCTCAAGGTCGAGGTGCCGCCACGCGACGAGCCGCGCGACAAGCGCGAGGTGTGGGTGGGGGACGAGGCTGCGGTGGATCTGCTCGAGTACTGGGTGACGGCGGGCTCGCGCGCCGAAGGTCGGCATCCGGACGACCTCGCTGGAGACTTCCCTGGCCACGATGTGCGCTGCGTGGCCCTGGTGCGCAGCGGGGGCCTGCAGCGGCTGGGCCTGGACACGCGCCTGATCCCGGGCGACTCGGTATGGATGATCGCACCCGATGAGATCGCCGAGCGCCTCGCGCGCGTCTTCGCCGGCAGTGGGGGCGAACTCACCGCCAACGCACGCTTTTTCGGCGAGTTCGTGGTCGACCCCGACAGCGGTGCCAGCGACCTCGCCGACGCCTACGGGCTGCGTATTGAGGACAGCGAGCGCGCGATGACGATGAGTGAGCTGCTGCGCGCGCGCCTCGTCAGGCAGCCGGTGGTCGGCGACCGGGTCGAGATCGGGGCCTTCGTGCTGACCGTGCGCGAGATGAGCGCCAAGGGTCGCATCACCGCGGTCGGCCTCAAGTGCCCGCCACTGGGCGGAGCACGCTGAGGGGCAGGGTACTTGCATGTCCACGGTCCCCGATACGTCCCTGCTGCGGCCCCGCTTTCCGATCGCCTGAATAGCTCGCCGCTTGCGCCGCGCCTGAACGAATCGCCGACCGCGCGGACGATGACCGTCGCGATGCTGTAAAATCCGCGTCTTTTTCGGGGGCTTGAAGGATGACTGCTCGCATCATCGACGGCAATGCGCTCTCCGCGCGTGTGCGCGGCGAAATCGCAGAGCGCGCCGCTGCGCTCGCCGCGCGCGGTGTGCATCCCTGTCTGGCGGTCATCCTCGTCGGTGCCGATCCGGCCTCGGCAGTCTATGTGCGCAACAAGGTGGTCGCCTGCGAAAAGGCCGGCATCCGCTCGCTGCGCTTCGACTACCCGCAAGACACCCCCCAGGAGGCGGTGATGGCCAAGCTCGCCGAACTCAACGCCGACCCCTCGGTGCATGGCATCCTGGTGCAGTTGCCGCTGCCGGAGCACCTCGACGAGACCGCGATGCTCGAAGCGATCGACCTGAAGAAGGACGTCGACGGCTTCCACGCTGAGAACGTCGGCCGCCTGTCGCAGTGCCGCGAGGCCTTCATCCCGTGCACGCCGCATGGCGTCATGAAGATGCTCGAGGCCGCCGGCGTGCCGGTGCAGGGCGCCGAGGCGGTGGTGATCGGGCGCTCGAACATCGTCGGCAAGCCGATGGCGACGCTGCTCACCAACGCCGGCGCCACCGTCACCGTGTGCCACTCGAAGACCCAGGACCTCGCCTTCCACACCCGCCGCGCCGACATCCTGGTGGCGGCGATCGGCAAGCCACGTTTCGTCACTGGCGACATGATCAAGCCCGGCGCCACGGTCATCGACGTCGGCATCAACCGCCTGCACGACGGCCCGGACGCCGGCAAGCTGTGCGGCGACGTGGATTTCGAGTCGGCCAGGGAAGTGGCTGGCGCGATCACTCCGGTGCCGGGTGGCGTGGGGCCGATGACGATCACCATGCTGCTGGAGAACACCGTGATTTCCGCCGAGCGTGCCGCCGGGAAATAGGGGACACGGGAAATAGGGGACAGACCCCAATTTCTCCGGGAAAAATCGGGGTCTGTCCCCTATTTCCAAGGATTGCGAGATGAGCGAAACCCAACCCGTCGTCGGCATCATCATGGGCTCCAACTCCGACTGGCCCACCATGAAGGCCGCCGCGAAGATGCTGGAAGAGTTCGGTGTGCCCTTCGAGGCCAAGGTCGTCTCCGCCCACCGCACGCCCGACCTGATGTTCGAATACGCCGAGGCCGCGCGCGGTCGCGGGCTCAAGGCGATCATCGCGGGCGCCGGCGGCGCGGCCCACCTGCCGGGCATGGTCGCGGCCAAGACCACGCTGCCGGTGCTGGGCGTGCCGGTGCAGTCGAAGGCGCTGTCGGGGCAGGACTCGCTGCTCTCCATCGTGCAGATGCCCAAGGGCATCCCGGTCGCCACCTTCGCCATCGGCGAGGCGGGCGCGGCCAACGCCGGCCTGTTTGCGGTGGCCCTGCTCGCCATCGAGGACGCCGCGCTGGCGCACAAGCTTGCCGACTTCCGTGCCCGCCAGACCCAGGCGGTGCTCGACATGATCCTGGATTGAGCGTCGCATCATGATCCTCCCGCCTGCCACCCTGGGCATGCTCGGCGGCGGCCAACTCGGCCGTTTTTTCGTTTCGGCTGCGCACGAGATGGGCTACAAGGTCTGGGTGCTCGACCCCGACCCGCACAGCCCCGCCGGCCTCATCGCCGATCGCCATCTGGTTGCCGCCTACGACGACTACGTCGCGCTCGACGCCCTGGGCAGCGAATGCGCCACGGTGACCACCGAGTTCGAGAACGTCCCTGCCGACACGCTGGATTACCTGACCAAGTTCATCCCGGTGCACCCGGCGGCGAGCGCGGTCGCGGTGTGCCAGAACCGCATCGCCGAGAAGACCTTCCTCGCCGACAACGGCCTTCCGCACGGCCCGTTCGCGGTCATCCGCAGCGAGGACGACGTGCGCAGCGCCAGCGCCGGCCTGTTCCCGGCGATCCTCAAGGTGGCGCGCTTCGGTTACGACGGCAAGGGTCAGGCGCGTGTCGCCGACGGTGAGGAGGCGGTCGCCGCCTTTCAGCACTTCAAGGGCGAGCCCTGCGTGCTGGAGAAGATGCTGGCCCTGGACTACGAAGTGTCGGTGGTGCTGGCGCGCGACGAGGCGGGCAACGTGCGCGTCTTTCCGGCCGGCGAGAACCGCCACCGAAACGGCATCCTCGACGTCACCATCGCGCCGGCGCAGGCCTCGGCCTGCCCGCGCGAGGGCGTGCCGATGAGCGCTCAGGAGATCGCCGGGCGCATCGCCGGCAAGCTCGGCTACGTTGGCACGCTGGGCGTCGAGTTCTTCGTCTGCGGCGGTGAACTGGTGGTCAACGAGATGGCGCCGCGCCCGCACAACAGCGGCCACCACACCATCGACGCCTGCGACGTCAGCCAGTACGAACAGCAGGTGAGGGCGGTGTGTGGCCTGCCGCTGGCCACGCCGCGCCAGCATTCGGCGGCGGTGATGGTGAATCTGCTCGGCGAGCTGTGGTACGAGCGTGGCGAAGGCGAGGGCGCCAAGGGGCAGGGCACCTACCGCGAACCCGACTGGGCGCTGCTGCACGCCGTGCCCGGCCTGCGCCTGCACCTGTACGGCAAGCACCATGCCCGCCCAGGGCGCAAGATGGGGCACTTCACCGTGACCGGCGACGATGCCGCCGCCGTGCTCGAGCGTGCCCTGGCCGCGCGCGCGGCGATCGGCATTCGTGACGATTGAGCGCGGATCGATGAGCGCCTTCGGGGCCAGGCCACGCGGCCGCATCGAGTTGCCCGCCGCGGCCGCGATTGCCGAGGCTGCTGCGCTGCTGCGCGCTGGCGACCTCGTCGGCATGCCGACCGAGACCGTGTATGGCTTGGCTGCCGACGCGCTGAACCCGGATGCAGTGAACAAGATCTTCGCCGCCAAGGGCCGGCCGGCCGACCATCCGCTGATCGTGCATCTGCCCTCGGTCGAGCATCTGCCGCGCTGGGCCGCCGCGATTCCCAAGGATGTGATCGCGCTCGCGCGCGCCTTCTGGCCGGGGCCGCTGACCCTGATCCTCAGGCGCACGCCCGAGGTGCCCGACGAGGTCACCGGCGGCCAGGACACCGTCGGCGTGCGCGTGCCGTCGCACCCGGTCGCGCTCGCGCTGCTGCGCGTCTTCGATGGCGGCCTGGCTGCGCCCAGCGCGAACCGCTTCGGCCGCATCAGCCCGACCACCGCCGCGCATGTGTACGAGGAACTCGGCGAGCGCGTGGCGCTGATCCTCGACGGCGGCGCCTGCGAGGTCGGCATCGAATCCACCATCCTCGACTTCTCGCGCGACGTGCCGGAGATCCTGCGCCCGGGCGCGATCGGGCCGGAGGACATCGCCCGCGTCATCGGGCGCAGGCCGCGGGTGCGCGGAGAGCCAATCGCGGAAGCCGCTTCCGCGCAGGCAGCGCGGCGCAGCGACGCGGGCGCAAGCCTGGGC
>JBEOKH010000259.1:0-11256 GCA_040275625.1 Thauera sp.
TATTTCCGGGTGGCTATGCGATCAGGGAAAATGCATTCCGAGTGCGGAGGCCCTGCCCCTAGAGAGAGTTTCACGCTCCGAACTCTTCCAGTCCGGAGAATCATCAATAATATATTTACAGCCTATTTATCAAATCAAACCATCGATACCAAATCTGTTTCTTACTCTCACCCGCTGCTTAAACAAGTAGGCGACAAGCTTTTGGAGCTTGGATCGGTCATAAGCCCTGACATCGAAAGCATTCTCTCCCGATGCAACGCTGCTGAAGTGGGGGCATATCACTTCTTTGAGGCGCTGCTTGACTTCATCGACTGATTTCTCGCACTCGTGATCACTCAGGACAGCCAGGTGCGCATGCAGACGGCCGCATTCTCCGATCTCAAGCGCGCCAACGATGCGGATCTCGGCATTCTTCCGCCGAAACGTTCGCCCATAGCAGAAGATCCCGAGCGCTCGCCGGATGTCATCCAGATGATTCTTGAAGCGATCAAGAGTGTGGAAGTTCAGCGGGAAAGAGTCCGCGTTGTCCGAACTGGTTGAGTGGATCGTTACGAAGAAGCCGTGCTTGTACCCTTTCAGCTCAGCATGGAGGCTTTTCTGCTCGCGTTCTTGAATGGTGACGGAGGTCATCAGCAGGCCCCCCTGCTGGTTTCGGCACGCTCGACGATCCACCCTTGGATCTCGCTTGCCAGCCAGCCGACCGCCCCGCGGCACAGCTTGACCGATCGCGGGAACTGCTTTTTGCTTTGCAGTTCGTAGATGCTGCTACGCGAAAGGCCTGTTGTCTCGATTACGTCCTTGATTCTTAGAACTTTTTCCATGCTCGATCTCCTAGTTAGTAACGGGACGCATGCGGATTCATACGTGCCCTGACTAGTTAGGAAATCGGCAGGTACCAAAAACACGTTTTTGGTATAACCGGTTACGTCTAGTTACAAACGCCCACAATGATCTATTACAGGTGCGATGACTCAAGCAGAGACGGTGGCCGACTGCTCACGATTCCGACTCTCAAAAATGCTGTGTCCGTTGCAGTGCGCCACGCCCAACTGCTCGGCGGGTGGCACATCGTCTTCAGCTTTAGCGGCGACTCCGAAGTGTTTCGCGTTTGGACGAGGCGGAACACCCCGCGCACATTCAAGACGCTTGATGCTGCGGCTCAATTTTTAGAGGACGCGGGGGTCAGCGAATTCGTAGTGAATCAGTATGCGCAGAATGCGAGAACGACAAGCAGACGGCAACGCACTCAAGAAGCGCTAAAACTTGATCATCTACGGGAGAAGCAGGCGCCTTGATGGACCGAAGTTGCGGGAGGCATTAAGCGGCCTGCCTGTGACTTCTGTCACTGTTGGCAATGTGCTCCCTCAGTTTGCTGTCGCAAAAATCAGCCCAGTCCTGCCAGAGTTTCTTCAACTCTCCGACGAACTCCGCCCGGTTGTAGCCGGCACGCGCGCGGTCCGCTTCCTTGTGAGCGAGTGCAACCCCGATCACATCCGGTCGATAGCGTCCCTTGTCATTGGCCCAGATCGACGCCATCGCGCGGAGACCGTGAATGTCCATCACACCGCCAAACCCCATCTCTTGCGCGAGCTTTTCAAGGTCATGCGGCTCATCGACTCGCTTGGCTTCCTGGTGAAGGAGGGTGTCAGCACGTTCGTGGCGGGTTTGGCGCTCGATGCCGTACTGTCCCCGCGGAGCGGCTTTGAGCGGTCGATCGGAGTCCAGTTCGTAGGGCCAGACGAACGGCAACCAAACGGCAACCAAGCGCCCAAAAGCAAAAAGGCCAGTTCGCGAGAACTGGCCTAAGTGCTTGAATTCGTTGGTGGGGGCACTAGGACTCGAACCTAGGACCAATTGATTAAGAGTCAACTGCTCTACCAACTGAGCTATACCCCCGGATGCCTTGCGGCGAATCGGATTGGCGCCCGATTGAAGAGGACGCATCATACGCGCGAGTTTTGCGCGGCGCAACAGATTTGTCGCCCCTGCAGGGTGCTGCGGAGATGTTCGTGTAGGAGCGGCGGCAGCCGCGAATGGGGCGGTGCAGCGATCGATGCGGGTGCAGATTCGACCGCTGCGTTCGCGCCTGCCGGCGTTCCTGCATTAGCCTTCGTGCTTCCGGAGGCCCGTGCCGGCGCGGCGGTGCTCAGCCCAGGATGCGACCGGCGCGGCGGCGGGAGCCGATGCCGGGGAGGGCGCCGAGGCCGTGTGAACCGTGGGCGTGGCAGATCGCACACGCCAGCGCGTCGGCCGCATCCGGGCCGGGGCTGGCGTCGAGCCGCAGCAGGCGCTGCACCATGTGCTGCACTTGTTCCTTGTGCGCCTTGCCGTAGCCCACCACCGACTGCTTGACCTGCAGCGCAGTGTATTCGGCCACCGGCAGCTCGCACGAAACCGCGCCGCAGATCACCGCGCCGCGGGCCTGGCCGAGGAGCAGGGTGGATTGCGGGTTGACGTTGACGAAGACCTTTTCCACCGCCACCACGTCCGGCTGCCAGGTGGTGATGACCTCGTGCACACCGTCTAGCAGGGTCTTCAGCCGCCCGGGCAGTTCGCCGTCCTTGGTCTTGATGCAGCCGCTGGCGACGTAGCGCAACTCGGTGCCGAGCTGGTCCACCAGGCCGAAGCCGGTGATGCGCAGCCCGGGGTCGAGGCCGAGGATGCGGGTGGCGACCGTGCGGCTGGCGGCAGCAGCGGTCAAACCTTCACCGCGGTACCGCTCACGCACACCATCAGCATGCCGTTGTCGGCGCCGAGCACTTCGTAATCGACGTCGATGCCGATCACCGCGTTGGCGCCGAGCTTCTGTGCCGCCTCTTCCATTTCTTCCATGGCGATGCGGCGTGCGTCGGCCAGCGTGCGCTCGTAGCTGCCGGCGCGGCCGCCGACCACATTGCGGATCGACGCGAACATGTCCTTGAACAGGTTGGCGCCGATGATGGCTTCGCCATTGACGACGCCGAGGTATTCGCGGATCGGCCGGCCGTCGAGGCTGGAGGTGGTGGTCATCAGCATGGCATGCTCCTGCAGGGGTGGCTGGGAGCCTGATTCTAGCCCTTGCGCGCCAGCCACACACCCGACACCGCGAGCGTCATGCCGGCGATGGCGAGCGCGGACAGGGTCTCGCCGAACATCGCCCACGCGATCAGGGCGGTGGTCGGCGGGGTGAGGTAGAACAGGCTCGCCACGTTGACCGCGCTGCCGCTGCGGATCAGCAGGTTGAGCAGGCTGATCGCGCCCACCGACAGCACCAGCACCAGCCACAACAGCGCAAAGATGAAGTCGCCGTTCCACGCGATGGTCATGATCTCGGTCTGACTGGCGATGAGGGCGGTGATCGCCAGGCTGGGCAGGAACTGCAGCACCGAGCCGGTGCGCAGGTCGAAGCGCGGGCAGTAGCGCTTCTGGTAGAGCGTACCGGCGGTGATGCCGAGCAGCGCCGCCAGCGCGGGGGTCAACATGTGTGTGAGCGCGTCACCATCGATGCCGTCAACCTGCGCCTTGCTGCTGACCACCAGCGCCACCCCGGCGAAGCCGAGCGCGAGCCCGGTCCATTGCCGCGCCGACACGCGCTCGCCGAGCAGCACGCCGGCGAGCGCGGCGGTGAGCAGCGGTTGCATGCCGACCACCAGCGCCGAAACCCCCGCCGGCAGGCCGCGGTGGATCGACATGAACACCCCGCCCAGATACAGCGCCTGGACCAGCAGCCCGGTGACGCCGATGTGGATCGCCTCGCGCGGGCTGGCCGGCCATGGCGCGCGCATGGCCAGCGCGAGCAGCCCCATCACGCCGATCACCAGCACGTAGCGGGTGACCAGGAAGGTCAGCGGCTCGGCGTGGGGCAGGCCGAACTTGGCGCCGATGAAGCCGGTGCTCCACAGCAGCACGAACAGCAGGGGGGTCAGGCGGGTGAGGAGGGACGCGGTGGGCATCGTTCGTGTCGTCGAAAGGTTCGTCGCATGCCCGCCGAGCGCGGCGCAAGCCGTGGGAGGCGTCTGGTGATGCAGGGGGGTGAGGCGGGTGACGCCGGAAAGTTTCGCGGCTTCCGCCGCTCCTGCAGCCAGCCCAAAGTGCGGCGGCGCGGTGGTACGGTGATCAGGGCGCGCCCTGTAGGAGCGGCGGAAGCCGCGAGACTTTCGCATTGCTGTGCCGCGGATGCTGCGAGCGTCGCGTGCTTCGCTTCGCTCGAAGACGGTACGCGCAGCGCTTATTCGTCCATTTCGGCCGAGGTGTACACTTCCTGTACGTCGTCCAGGCTTTCGAGCGCATCGAGCAGCCGCTGCATGCGCGCCGCCTCGTCGCCGGCGAGTTCGATCACGTTCTCGGGCTTCATCGTCACCTCGCCGAACTCGGCAGTGAAGCCGGCCTTCTCCAGCGTCTCCTTCACCGCGGTGAACTCCCACGGGCCGGTGATGACCTCGATCGAGCCGTCCTCGTTGGGGACGACGTCCTCGGCGCCGGCTTCGAGCGCGGCTTCCATCAGCGCGTCCTCGCTGGTGCCGGGGGCGAACAGCAGCTGGCCGCAGTGCTTGAACTGGAACGCCACGCAGCCGTCGGTGCCCATGTTGCCGCCGTACTTGGAGAAGGCGTGGCGCACGTCGGCCACGGTGCGGGTCTTGTTGTCGGTGAGGCAGTCGACCATGATCGCCGAGCCGCCGATGCCGTAGCCCTCGTAGCGGATCTCCTCGTAGCTCACGCCCTCGAGTTCGCCGGTGCCCTTCTTGATCGCGTTGTCGATCTTGTCCTTGGGCATGTTGACGCCCTTGGCCTTGTCGACCGCCAGGCGCAGGCGCGGGTTGAAGCCCGCATCACCTCCGCCCATCTTGGCAGCGACGGTGATTTCCTTCGCCAGCTTGGAGAACGCCGCGCCGCGCTTTTCGTCCTGACGACCCTTGCGGTGCTGGATGTTGGCCCATTTCGAGTGACCCGCCATGTTGGAACCTCTGCGCTGCCCGAGCGATTGAAGAGGCGCGCATTATAGCGCCCGCCGCGCGCGCCGCGCCCCATGCAGGAGCGCCGCATTCGCGCCTTCCGGCGCTCCTACGGGAAGCGCTCCATGCAGGAGCGGCGGCAGCCGCGAACGATGGCGGTCCGGCAGCCGCGACCGGGGTGCGCCGCACGAGGCCGCGTGCGGGGCTGCTAAACTCGGCGCATTCCGAACCGATTCCCGAGGAGCATGAAATGGCTGACCCGATGCTGATCGCACGCGCGCACGACAAGGACGCGCTCGAGGACATCTGCCTGCTGCCGCGCTTGTCAAACCGCCACGGCCTCATCACTGGCGCCACCGGCACCGGCAAGACGGTGACCCTGCAGAAGCTCGCCGAATCCTTCGCCAACATCGGCGTGCCGGTGTTCGTGGCCGACATCAAGGGCGACCTCTCCGGCATCGGCGCCGCGGGCGTCAAGTCCGACAAGCTGATGCAGCGCCTGGCCGCGATCGGCATCGACGAATACACCCCGCGCGCCAACACGGTGGTGTTCTGGGACGTGTTCGGCGAGCAGGGCCACCCGGTGCGCGCCACCATCTCCGACATGGGGCCGCTCCTGATCGCCCGCCTGCTCAACCTCAACGACACCCAGACCGGTGTGCTGACGCTGGTGTTCAAGATCGCTGACGACAGCGGCATGCTGCTGCTCGACCTCAAGGATCTGCGCGCGATGGTCCAGTACGCGGGTGAGAACGCGAAGACCTTCACCACCGAGTACGGCAACATCTCCACCGCCTCGATCGGCGCCATCCAGCGCAACCTGCTGGCGCTGGAAGAGCAGGGCGGTGACGTGTTCTTCGGCGAGCCGATGCTCGACATCGCCGACCTGATGCAGACCGATGCCGACGGCCGCGGCGTGATCAACGTGCTCGCCGCCGACAAGCTCTACCACTCGCCCAAGCTCTATTCCACCTTCCTGCTGTGGATGCTGTCCGAGCTCTTCGAGCAGCTCCCGGAAGTCGGCGACCCCGACAAGCCGAAAATGGTGTTCTTCTTCGACGAGGCCCACCTGCTGTTCAACGACGCGCCCAAGGCGCTGATCGAGAAGATCGAGCAGGTGGTGCGCCTGATCCGTTCCAAGGGCGTGGGCGTGTACTTCGTCACCCAGAACCCGCTCGATGTGCCCGAGACCGTGCTCGGCCAGCTCGGCAATCGCGTCCAGCACGCGCTGCGCGCCTTCACCCCGCGGGACCAGAAGGCGGTCAAGACCGCCGCCGATACCATGCGCCCGAACCCGGCCTTCGACGCCGTGGCCGCCATCACCGAACTCGGCGTGGGCGAGGCGCTGATCTCCTTCCTCGACGAAAAAGGCCGCCCGCAGATCACCGAGCGCTGCTTCGTGATCGCGCCCGACTCACGCCTCGGCCCGCTGCTGCCCGCCGAGCGCCAGGCGGCGATCACCGGCTCGGTGGTCTACGGCCACTACGAGAAGGCGGTCGACCGTGAGTCGGCCTACGAGCTGCTCAAGGCCAGCGCGGCGACCAAGGCCGCGGTCGAGGCCGGGCGCGAGGCGGCCAGGGAGGTCGGCGGCGAGGAGACCGGCAGCATGGTCAGCGACATCCTGTTCGGTGCCACCGGCCCGCGCGGCGGCAAGCGCGACGGCCTGGTGCAGATCGCCGCCAAGACGGTCACGCGCACCATCGGCAGCAGCCTGGGGCGGCAGATCGTGCGCGGAATATTGGGGTCGCTGCTCGGCGGGAGGCGCTAGGCCGGCCTGTGCAGAAGCCGCTCCCGGCAGGCGCGGCGCCACCTTGCCCGCCCGCCAACCGAGGTCTTACGGCATGCAGCGCATCTGCCCCTGCACGATGATGCAGCTTCGATTGCGCCCCGACTCCTTGGCGCGGTAGAGCGCGCGGTCGGCGGCGTTGACCAGGGCATCGGTGTCAGCCATGCGGGGCTCGCGGCTGGATACGCCGATGCTGACCGTGGTCCGGACCACCCCGCCGCCGGCCTCGATCTTCATCGCCTCGATGGTCCGCCGCAGGCGGTCGGCGGCGAGGAGCGCGGCCTTGAGGTCGGTGTTCTGGCAGATCATCAGGAATTCTTCGCCGCCCAGCCGGCACACGCTGTCGTTCTTGCGTGCGGCACGCAGGATCTGCTGTGCGACCTCGATCAGCACCTTGTCGCCGACTGCGTGTCCATGGGTGTCATTGACGCGCTTGAAGTGGTCGACGTCCAGCACCAGCACCGCGAGCGGCTCCTGGAAGCGGTCGGCGGCGGCCCAGGCCTTGGCGAGGGCGCCCATGCCGGCGCGCCGGTTGGGCAGGCCGGTGAGCAGGTCGGTCATCGCCGCGTGCTCGAGGCGGCGGTTGCTGATCGCGAGTTCGGCGGCAAACTGCTTGAGCTGGGCGCGGTCGCGCTCCCAGGCTTCGAGCAGTTGCACGTAGTGCCAGGCGGCGCGCAGGCGGGCGCGCAGCGTGCGCACGTTGACCGGCTTGGTGAGGAAGTCGTCTACACCGGCCTCGAAGGCTTCGGAGACTTCTTCCTCGGTGTCGAGCCCGGTCAGCATGATCAGGTAGATCGTCTGCCCCCATTCGGTGGCACGCAGCGCGCGGGTGAGTTCGAGGCCGTTCATGCCTGGCATCAGCCAGTCGGTGATGACGATCTGGGGCTGGGCCTCGACCGCCAGCGCGAGCGCCTCGGTGCCGGTCTGGGCGCAGATCACCGAGTGGCCGAGCGCATCGCGCAGCACGCTCTCCATGATGCAGCGCGTGGTCGGGTCGTCGTCCACGAGCAGCACGCGCAGCGCGCCCGTGCGACCACGCTCCTCCGGGCGCAGCGCGTGCGCCGCGGACATCTGCGCGAACGTGGGCAGCGCCGAGGCGGGCACGCGCAGCAACTCGCCCCATTCGCGCCAGCGGTGCACCAGGTCGTCGATCGCGGCACCAAGGGCATTGGCGTCGAGGCCGATCCGGCCGCCGAGCAGCAGCAACTCGGCGGTGCGGCTGCCGTGCTCGCCCTCGGGCGCGAGGCCGAGATCGGCGACGCAGCGCGCCAGGTAGAACATGTTCACCAGCCGGTGCGGTCGCGACCCCTCCGAAAAACCGGAAGTCTCGGGGTTCTCGTGGTGGTAGATCGGCTCGACCAGGGCGCCCGGGATGCCCCATTCGGTGAGCAGCGCGGCGGTCAGTTCGTTGTGGTCGGTCTGCAGGTGCTCCTGCTCGAGCGCGACCAGTCCGTGCGAAGGGTCGCGGTTCTGGAGCAGGCGGCTGTAGGCCCCCGGGTAAACGGTGGCCAGCGAGAGGCGGCCGACCTGGGCGAGCAGGCCGCACGCGAACAGCTCCTCGCTCGAGCCGACGCTCGCCATCGTGCAGAACTGCTGCACGGCCACCGCCATCAACAGCGAGTGCGACCAGAAGTCCTGGTAGTCGAAGCCGTCGCAGGGGCCGTTCTGATACTGGTCCACCAGCGAGAAGCCGAGCGCGAGGTTGCGTACCGTGCCCATGCCGAGGCGCATGATCGCCTCGGTGACCGAGGCCACCGGGCGCGCCCCGCCCATTGCCGCCGAGTTGGCCTGACGGATCAGCCGGCTCGCCAGCGCGGGGTCGGTCTGCGCGATGTGCGCGACCTCGGCGATGGTCGCGTCCTCCTTGCGGCACAGCTCGAGGATGGCCAGCGCGACCCCTTTGGGACTGGGCAATTCACCGTTCAGCGGAATGTGTTCGAGCTTCTTCATTTGGGCGCGTCGGCGGCTCGGGCGGAGCCTGCTAAGATACCCGATTCGGGCGCTGATCAATATGCGGGATCGAGGCGGGGAGCAGGATTCGTCGTGAGTGTTTTTCGGTTGAAGGCCGCATTGCTCGGCGTGGGCGTGCTGTTCGCCGCCCTGCCCGAGTGCGGCGTTGCAGAAGACGACCTCACCGCGCTGCCGTTCGAGGCTTTGCTGCTGCGCGATTACATCTCCGCATCGCGGCTCGCGCGCCAGGTGAGCGACTCGCCCGCGGCGGTGGCCATCGTCACCGCCGACGACATCCGCGCCTACGGCTATCGTACGCTGGCCGACGTCATCAACAGCATGCGGGGGCTGTACATCACCGACGAACGTCGCTACCAATACATGGGTGGGCGCAGCTTCGGCGACGTCGAGGACTACGCCGGCCGCGTGATGCTGCTGATCGACGGCTATGCGGTACAGGACAACCTGTTCGATCAGGCCTACATCGACGAATCCGGCCTGATCGAGCTGGAACTGGTCGAGCGCGTCGAGTACGTGCCCGGCACCGGCTCGGTGACCTACGGCAACAATGCGCTGCTCGGCATCATCAATGTGGTCACCCGGCGCGGGCGCGACTTCGATGGTGCGCGCGTGTCTGCCGAAGTCTCCAGCCGCAGTGCCAGCCGCCAGCGCGCCACCTGGGGCAAGCGCTTCGAGAACGGCGCCGAGATGTTGTTGTCTGCGTCCGCGCTCGACATCGACGGCCGCAACCTGTACTTCCCCGCCTACGACACGCCGCAGACCAACTTCGGCGTGGCTGAAGGGCTCGACGGCGAGCGCAACGAGCGCGTGTTCGGCAAGCTGTCGTGGTCGGGCTGGACGGTTCAGGGGGCATGGGTGGAGCGGCGCAGGAACGTGCCCACGAATCCATCGAAACTGACCGCTTTCAACACGCCTTTTCCGACCACGGACGAGACCGGTTTCCTTGCCGTGCGCTACGAGACCGACCTCGGGCTGCAGTTGTATTCCACGTCCAGCCTTATGCTCGGCCGCTATGCGTACTGGAATCAGCGCGAATATGCGAAGAATGCGGACGGCGAGTACGACGACGGTGAAAAGTACGGCGTCCGCGACTTCACCGGCGAGTGGTGGCGCTTCGACCAGAAATTCGTCGGGCGCTGGTTTGTGGACCATACGCTGGTCTTCGGTGCCGAGTTGCGCGATGACTACCGCCAGGCGTTTCACCGGCGCTTCCTGTCTGCGGGCGGCGAGGTGACGTTCAGGGACGATGGTTCGCTCTCGCGCCGCACGGCGAGCGTCTACCTCGCCGACGACTACCGTCTGAACGAGCAGTGGACGCTCAACCTCGGCGCGCGTTACGACGATGCCGACGACCTCGACGGCAACCTCAGCCCGCGCGCGGCCCTGATCTGGCGCCAGAGCGAGGCGACCACATTGAAGGCGTCCTACAGCGAAGCCTTCAAGATGCCGAACGCCAACGACCGGTGGACGTCCGACGGCACCGCCGTTCCCGAGTATGTGGCCGCCACCGAGCTGGTGCTGCAGCACCAGCTCGCGCCGCAGACGCGCTTTACCGGCTCGCTCTACCGCTACCGGCGCAGCGACCTGCTGGTGTTCAGCGAGACGGTGGACGACTACGTGGCCGAGGGCACGAGCCGCTCGCGTGGCGTCGAGGGCGAGCTCGAGCACCTGTGGGAGCAGGGCTCCCGCCTGCGTGCCAGTGTGGCCTGGCAGCGTTCGCGCGATGTTGACGGGCGTGACGCGGTCAACTCGCCCGACCTGCTCGGCAAGCTCAATTACACTTTCCTGCTGCCCGGCGAGGCCCTGCGCGCTGGCTTCGAGACGCAGTATCTCGGGCCGCGCCTGACGCGCGAGCGGCGCATGCTGGGCGGGGTCACGCTCGCCAACCTGACCCTGTCGACCGAGCGCAACTGGCACGGCCTGTCGGCCTCGGTGAGCGTGCGCAACCTCTTCGACCGCGACTACGAGACGGTGTCCGGCCTCGACCGGCGGCCCGAGAGCGACGTGGCGCAGGATGCTTTCCGCATGGACGGGCGCAGCGTGTGGCTGCAGATCGGCTACGACCTTTGAGTGTCCGCGTCCTCGTCCTCCTGGCGCTGCTCGTCCTCGGTACGCCCGGCGTCCGCGCCGAGGCCCTGCCCGAGCTCGACCTGAAGGCCACCTACACCTACAACTTCGCCGCGCTCACCCAATGGCCGCCGTCGACGCGTGCGAACTTCAACCTGTGCGTGCTCGGCGACGACAACCTCGCGGCTGCGATGCGCCGGCTGGAGGGCAAGGCCCTGCACGGGCGTGCGGTGGCGGTGGCACGGCTCGGTTCGCTGGCGGCGATCCGCGACTGCGACGTGCTCTATGTCGGTGTCGACGAGGCGCCCAGCTTGCCGCACATCGTCGCTCTGCTCGGCGACGCGCCGGTGCTGACCGTAACCGATGCACCCCCGCCACAGCCGGCGGCGATCCTGATCGTGCCCGAGGGTACGCGCCTGGCCTTCGAAGTGGATCTCGAGCGCAGTCGCCGTGCCGGCCTCAGGCCAGGGGCGGCGCTGCTTGGCCTGGCGCGCAACCTGC
>JBEOKH010000260.1:0-13532 GCA_040275625.1 Thauera sp.
GTCGCGGCGGTGATCGCGGTTCGCCGCGGTGATATCGGGCCGTGGGGGCGATACCCCGGCCGTGGGGTTTTTTGTAGGAGCGCCGGAAGGCGCGAACCCGGCCTTCGGGATGGCAAGGCGATCCCGCTTTCCGCTGCCCCGTCCCGCGCTTTGCGGCGCGCTCACAAGGAGACCAGCCCGCCCGGGGCTTCTCCGCGCTGGCCGTGGGGCCGAGCGGTTTGTAGAATCAAGCCTCCTTCCCCTCCTCCGGACGCCCCTGCCTTGCGCGGCACAGCCGGAAGAACAAGCACAACGCGGAGACCCCTCATGCACAAACGCAGCTTCAATGCCCTCATCGCCGGCCTGTTCGCCTCGGCCGCGCTCGGCTTCTCGATGCCGGCCTCCGCCCAGCAGTACAAGGACGAATACAAGCTCTCCACCGTGCTCGGCGAGGCCTTCCCGTGGGGCTGGGGCGCCAAGCGCTGGGCCGACCTGGTCGCCGAAAAGACCGAGGGCCGCATCAGGATCAAGGTCTATCCGGGCACCTCTCTGGTGTCGGGCGACCAGACCAAGGAATTCACCGCGCTGCGGCAGGGGATCATCGACATGGCGGTTGGGTCGACGATCAACTGGTCGCCGCAGGTGCGGGAGCTGAACCTGTTCGCGCTGCCCTTCCTGATGCCCGACCACAAGGCGATCGACGCGCTCACCCGGGGCCGCGTCGGCACCAGGATGTTCGAGACCCTCGCCGAGCGCGACGTGGTGCCGCTGGCCTGGGGCGAGAACGGCTTCCGCGAAGTTTCCAACTCGAAGAAGCCGATCCGCACCCCGGATGACGTCAAGGGCATGAAGATGCGTGTGGTGGGCTCGCCGCTCTTCCTCGCCACCTTCAACGCGCTCGGCGCCAACCCGACGCAGATGAGCTGGGCCGACGCCCAGCCGGCGATGGCCACCGGTGCGGTCGACGGCCAGGAGAACCCGCTCGCCGTGTTCAATGCCGCCAAGCTGCACACGGTGGGGCAGAAGAACCTGACCCTGTGGGGCTATGTGGCCGACCCGCTGATCTTCGTGGTCAACAAGACCGTTTGGAATTCATGGTCCGAAGCCGACCGCAGGGCGGTGCAGGACGCCGCCCTGCAGGCTGCGAAGGAAGAGATCGCCCGTGCCCGCGCCGGCATCTCGGCGGGTGACGATGCGCTGTTGAAGGAGATCGAGGCCAACGGCGTCGCCGTGGTGCGCCTCACCGATGCCGAGCGCGACGCCTTCCGCAGCGCCACCGCCGGCGTTTACAAGGAGTGGGCCGAGAAGATCGGCGCCGACCTGGTCAAGCAGGCCGAGGAAGACATCGCCAGGCGCTGACCCGACGCGGCGCGACCCGGGCGACCGGGTTCGCGCCTCCCGGCGCTCCTGCAGCCGCGGTTCGCGCCTTCCGGCGCTCCTACAGGGCGAAGGGCGGCATGTAGGAGCGGCGGCAGCCGCGAACGAGTTCGTGATGCGGCATCGGGTGCCCCGGGCGCCGCGGTTCGCGCCTTCCGGCGCTCCTGCAGTGGAGCGGCATGTAGGAGCGGCGGCAGCCGCGAATGCAGCTCGCGATAGTGCGTCGCCCGCATCCAGGCGTCTCCGCGCTGCATGGCAGGGCGTGCGCAACACCTTGAATCAATTACGAAAACGACATGAGCGCCGAGCATCCCCCGCACGTCACCGAACCGGCCGCCCCCTACACGATCGAACAGGTCCTCTCCGGCATCGTCATGGGCCTGATCGTGTTGATCACCTTTGGCAACGTGCTGGCGCGCTATTTCACCTCGCAGTCCTTTGCAGCCACCGAGGAGTTCTCGATCGCGCTGCTGATCGTGCTGTCCTTCCTCGGCTCCTCCGCGGCCTTCGCCTTCGACCGCCACATCCGCGTCGACTTCTTCGTCGGCAAGCTGCCGCCAGGCGCGCGCGCCTTCGCCGACTGGCTGTCCTTCGCGGTCACCGCCAGCCTGTTCGCCTTCATCGCCTTCTACGCCGGCAAGCTCACCTGGGACCAGTACCGCTTCGAGGAGACCTCGCCCGCGCTCGGCGTGCCGCAGTGGTGGTACACGGTGTGGATGCCGGTGCTGGCGGTGGCGCTGGTGCTGCGCCTGGTGCTCACCCGCCTGCGGGGGCGTCCATGAGCGCGCCCGCACGGCCGTCCGAAGGGAAGCGCTCACCGCCCCCGGGGAGGATGCCGCGCAGCGGCAGGAGGGTAATCCAGTGACCGGCACCGTCCTCATCGGCCTCTTCCTGCTCGCCCTGATCGCGGGCATGCCGCTCGCCACCGGCCTCGGCGTGGCGAGCGTCGCGGTGCTGGCGACGGCCGGCTTCGACCAGCTCGCCGTGCCCACCAACATCTACGCCGGCATCGCCAAGTACCCCTTGCTGGCGATCCCGATGTTCATCCTGGCCGGCATGATCTTCGAGCGCTCCGGGGTGGCGATCCGCCTGGTGCGCTTCGTCAGCGCGATCGTCGGCGAATGGACCGGCTCGCTGGCGGTGGTGGCGGTGCTGGTGTCGATGCTGCTCGGTGGTATCTCGGGCTCCGGTCCGGCCGATGCGGCGGCGGTGGCGGCGGTGATGCTGCCGTCGATGATCGCGCGCGGCTATCCCAAGGGCTTCTCGGCGGGCCTGATCGCGGCCTCGGGTTCGACCGCGATCGTCATCCCGCCTTCGGTAGCCTTCATCGTCTATAGCGTGATGGTGCCGGCGGCGACCGTGCCGGCGCTGTTCGCCGCCGGCCTGTTCCCGGGCATGATCGCCGCGCTTTGCCTGCTGGTGCCGGCGATCGTCATCAGCCGCAAGTACGGCTTCGGCCGCGACTTCAAGGCCGAACGCCCGCCGCTGGGCAGGAGCTTCATCGATGCGATCTGGGGACTGCTGGCGCCGGTGATCATCCTCGGCGGCCTGCGCACCGGCATCTTCACACCCACCGAGGCGGCGGTGGTGGCGGTGGCCTACGGCATCTTCGTCGGCATGGCGGTGTACCGCAGCATCAGCTTCAAAGGCCTGTTCCGCGTGCTGGTCGAGGCGGGCGAGCTGTCGGCGGTGGTGCTGATGATCATCGGCATCGCCTCGGTGTTCGCGTGGGCGGGCAACACGCTGGGCATCTTTGACGCCGCCGCCAGGGCGCTGGTGGGGCTGCATTCCAGCGAGTGGCTGATGCTGCTGTCGATCAACCTGCTGCTGCTCGCCGCCGGCATGTTCCTCGACGCGATCTCGATCTTCCTGATCCTGCTGCCGCTGCTGGTGCCGATCGCGGTGGCGATGGGCTGGGACCTAGTGTGGTTCGGCGTGATGATGACGATCAACCTCGCCATCGGCCAGTTTACCCCGCCGATGGCGATCTCGCTGATGATCACCTCGCGCATCGCCGGCATCGGCATGGAGGAGACCTTCAAATGGGTGATCTGGCTGGTGCTGGCGATGGGCGCCGGGCTGACGTTGATGATCGTGTTCCCGCAGCTCGCGCTGTGGCTGCCGGGCAGGTTGGGGTATCTGTAAGCCGGCACACGGGTCGCTGCGGCCCGCGGCAGCATTTTTTTCGCCGTCCGTAGTGACGGCGCGAGGCATCAGCCCGGCTGATCGAGCAAGTCGTTGATCGCGAGCTGGATGCGCTGCGCCACGCGCTGGCGGTCGAGGCCGGGGTTGCGGATCGTGCGCAGCAGCAGGCCTTCGAACAGGCTCGCGAGCACTTCCACCATGTCTGCGGTCGCCTCGGCCGTGTCGTCGTGGCCGGCGGCGCTGCGGATGGCGCGGATGGTCACCATCAGTTCGCGCCGACAGGTTGCGTCGGCCTCGCGGACGATCCTGGCGACGTGCGGGTTGCGCGCGGCCTCGGCGACGATCTCCACCTTGAGCGCCGCACCATCGGGGTCGAGCTGATCCAGCACACCTTCGGCCGCGCGCTCGATCAGGGCATCGCGCACGTTGCAGGCGGCGCGCAGCTCGGCGGTCAGGGTCAGCAGCGTCTCGAGGTCTTGCGCGACGATGGCCGCGATGATCGCTTCCTTGTTCTCGAAGTAGTGATAGATGTGGCCGGCGCTCATGCCGGCGATCTTCGAGATCCGTGCGATGCTCGCGCCATGAAAACCGTGCTCGCGAAAGCACTGCGCCGCGGCGGCGAGGATCTGCTGGCGGCGGGCGGCGGCGCGCGAAGCGTCGGTGGGGTGGGCCGTGGGGTCCGTGATCTGCATGCTGTTCCGGTCAGACGCTCGCGCCCGCTGTCGATGAACGACCGGGGCGGGGCGATGTCCTGAAAAATCTTGCGATGCAGCAAACCATAACATAGAATGAGCGTTCGATCTAGAATAACCATTCTAATAAGCGGGATGTCGGGCAGCGACCAACAGTTGCACGCCGGCGTCGCCGCCTCTCGCGTTCACGAGGCTCCAATGAAGACAAGCTCCCAACCCCTTATCAGGTCCGCGGCTGCGGTAGTGCTGAGCGCCCTGTTCCTTGCCGCTTGCAGTGGAGGCAAGGAACAGGGCGGTGCGCCGGGCGCCGGGGGGCCGCCGCCGGCGCCCGCGGTCACCGTGGTGACCTTGAAGAGCGAATCGGTGCCGATGGTGGCCGAGCTGCCCGGCCGCACCAGCCCCTTCCTGATCGCCGAGCTGCGCCCGCAGGTCACCGGCATCGTCACCGAGCGCGCCTTCAACGAGGGCAGCGAGGTCAAGGCCGGGCAGGTGCTGTACCGCATCGACCCGGCGCCCTACCAGGCTGCCTACGACAGCGCCAAGGCGACGCTTGCCCGCGCCGAGGCCAACGCCCAGGTGGCGCGCATCAAGGCCGAACGCCACGCCGGGCTGGTGAAGATCGAGGCGGTCAGCAAGCAGGCCAACGACGACGCCCAGGCCGGGCTCAAGCAGGCCGAGGCCGAGGTCGCGGCCGCCAAGGCGGCGCTCGACAAGGCGAAGATCGATCTCGACTACACCCGGCTGAAGTCGCCGATCGCCGGCCGCATCGGGCGCTCGGCGGTCACCGCCGGCGCGCTGGTCACCGCCAACCAGGCGCAGGCGCTCGCCACCGTGCAGCAGCTCGACCCGATCTACGTCGACCTCACCCAGTCGAGCGCCGACATGCTGCGCCTGCGCAACGAGGTCGCCGCCGGCCGCCTGCTGGCCGGCGCCAAGGACGAGGTGCCGGTGAAGCTGATCCTCGAGGACGGCAGCGAGTACGCCACCGAAGGCCGCCTGGCGCTGTCGGAAGTGACCGTCGATGAGGGCACCGGCAGCGTGACCCTGCGCGCGAAGTTCTCCAACGCCGACGATGTGCTGCTGCCCGGGATGTACGTGCGCGCCCGCCTGCCGCAGGGCACGCGCAGCGACGCGATCCTGGTGCCGCACAAGGCGCTCAGCCGTGACCCGCTCGGCAACGCGCTGGTGATGACGGTCGACGCCGAGAGCAAGGTGGTCGCCCGGCCGGTGCAGGTCGCGCAGTCGCTCGGCGAGAACTGGGTGGTGACGAGCGGGGTGAAGGCCGGCGAGCGCATCATCGTCGAGGGTCTGCAGAAGGTGCGCCCGGGCGTTGTCGTGCAGGCAGAGGAAGCCGGCGTCGCACCGGCAGCACCGGCCGCCGCGGCGCAGTGAGGTAGGCGACCATGGCCCGTTTCTTCATCGACCGACCCATCTTCGCGTGGGTCATCGCCATCGTCATCATGCTGGCGGGCGCCCTGTCCATCCAGCAGTTGCCGGTGTCCCAGTACCCGTCGATCGCACCGCCCGCGATCGTCATCAACGCCAAATACCCCGGCGCCTCCGCCAAGGCGGTGGAAGACTCGGTGACGCAGATCATCGAGCAGAAGCTCACCGGCCTCGACGGCCTGCTGTACATGAAGTCGACCAGCGACGCCTACGGCAACGCCTCGACCACGCTGACCTTCTCCGCCGACACCGACCCCGACATCGCCCAGGTGCAGGTGCAGAACAAGATGCAGACCGCGCTGCCGCTGCTGCCGCAGGCGGTGCAGCAGCAGGGGGTGACGGTCGCCAAGTCGGCGATGAACTTCCTGATGGTGGTCGGCTTCGTGTCCGAGGACGACTCGATGACCGGCACCGACCTGTCGGACTTCCTGGTGTCCTCGGTGCAGGACCCGCTGTCGCGCGTCGATGGCGTGGGTGAGGTGCAGGTGTTCGGCGCGCAGTACGCGATGCGCGTGTGGCTGGATCCGGCCAGGCTCACCAACTACCGCCTCACCCCGGGTGACGTGCGCACCGCGCTGCTGGCGCAGAACACCCAGGTGTCGGCCGGCCAGCTCGGCGGCACGCCGGCGGTGCCCGGCCAGGGCTTCACCGCGACCATCACCGCGCAGAGCCGCCTGCAGACCGTCGAGGAGTTCGAATCGATCCTGCTGCGCAGCAGCCAGCAGGGTGGCGAGGTGCGCCTGAGGGACGTCGCCCGCATCGAGATCGGGGCCGAGAACTACGGCACCGTCGCCCGCTTTAACGGCCAGGCGGCCGCCGGTGTCGGTATCCGCCTCGCGTCCGGCGCCAACGCGCTCGACACCGCGACCGCGGTGCGCGCCAGGCTCGACGAGATGCAGCGCTATTTCCCCGCCGGCGTGGAGTACGTGGTGCCTTACGACACCACGCCCTTCGTCAAGATCTCGATCGAGTCGGTGGTGATGACGCTGATCGAGGCGGTGGTGCTGGTCTTCCTGGTGATGTACCTGTTCCTGCAGAACTTCCGCGCCACGCTGATCCCGACCATGGCGATCCCGGTGGTGCTGCTCGGCACCTTCGGCCTGATGGCAGCGTTCGGCTTCTCGATCAACACGTTGACCATGTTCGGCATGGTGCTGGCGATCGGCCTGCTGGTGGACGATGCCATCGTCGTGGTCGAGAACGTCGAGCGCGTGATGAGCGAGGAGGGCCTGCCGCCCAAGGAGGCCACCAAACGCTCGATGGACCAGATCACCAGCGCGCTGATCGGCATCGGCCTGGTGCTGTCGGCGGTGTTCGTGCCGATGGCTTTCTTCGGCGGCTCGACCGGCGTGATCTACCGTCAGTTCTCGATCACCATCGTGTCCGCGATGGCGCTGTCGGTGCTGGTGGCGATCGTGTTTACTCCGGCGCTGTGCGCGAGCATCCTGAAGCCGGTGGAGAAGGGGCACGAGCATGGCGAGGGCGGCCTGTTCGGCAAGTTCTTCCACTGGTTCAACGTCAGGTTCGAGCGCAGCACCAAGGGCTACGAGACGGCGGTGGGCGGCATCCTCAAGCGCAGCGTGCGTTTCCTCGCCATCTACGCCGCCATCGTCGTGGTCCTCGGGCTGCTCTTCGTGCGCATGCCGACCTCCTTCCTGCCCGACGAAGATCAGGGCGTGATGTTCAACCAGGTCATGCTGCCCGCCGGCGCGACCCAGGAGCGCACGCTCGAGGTGCTGAAGAAAGTCGAGGACCACTTCCTCGAGACCGAGAAGGACTCGGTGCGCGCGATCTTCACCGTGGCGGGTTTCAGCTTCGGTGGCAGCGGCCAGCACATGGGCATCGGCTTCGTGAACCTGAAGCACTGGGACGAGCGCACCGCACCCGGCCAGGACGTCAAGTCGATCGCCGGGCGCGCGATGGGCGCGTTCGCGCAGATCCGCGAGGCGATGGTGTTCGCCTTCGTGCCGCCGGCGGTGATCGAGCTCGGCACCTCGGGCGGCTTCACCGTGCAGATGCAGGACCGCTCCGGCCTCGGCCACGAGGCCCTGCTCGGCGCGCGCAACCAGTTCCTCGGCATGGCGGCGCAGGACAAGCGCCTGGTCGGCGTGCGCCCGAACGGCCAGGAGGACATGCCCGAGCTGCAACTCGACATCGACCATGCCAAGGCCGGCGCACTCGGCCTGTCGGTCGCCGACATCAACGACACCTTGTCGACCGCCTGGGGTGGCAGCTACATCAACGACTTCCTCGATCGCGGTCGCATCAAGAAGGTGTATCTGCAGGGTGACGATCACGCTCGCATGACGCCCGAGGACCTCGACAAGTGGTACGTGCGCAACAAGGCCGGTGACATGGTGCCGTTCTCGGCCTTTGCCACCGCACGGTGGACCTACGGCTCGCCGCGCCTGGAGCGCTTCAACGGCCAGCCGTCGATGGAGATCCTCGGCCAGTCCGCGCCCGGGCTGTCGTCGGGCGAGGCGATGCAGGCGGTCGAGGACATCATGGCGAAGCTGCCGCCGGGCATCGGCTACGACTGGTCGGGCACCTCGTACGAGGAGCGCCGCTCCGGCTCGCAGGCGCCGGCGCTTTACGCGCTGTCGCTGCTGGTGGTGTTCCTGTGCCTGGCGGCGCTTTACGAGAGCTGGTCGGTGCCGTTCGCGGTGATGCTGGTGGTGCCGCTCGGCGTGCTCGGCGCCTTGCTCGCGGCGACCAGTCGCGGGATGTCGAACGACATCTACTTCCAGGTCGGCCTGCTCGCCACCATCGGCCTGTCGTCGAAGAACGCGATCCTGATCGTGGAGTTCGCCAAGGCGCAGATGGAGGAGGGCAAGGACCTGATCTCCGCCACGCTGACCGCGGTGCGCATGCGGCTGCGCCCGATCATCATGACCTCGCTCGCCTTCGGCTTCGGCGTGCTGCCGCTGGCGATCGCCACCGGCGCCGGCGCCGGCAGCCAGAACGCGATCGGCACCGGCGTGCTCGGCGGCACCATCGCCGCGACGTTGCTCGGCCTGTTCTTCGTGCCGCTGTTCTATGTCGCGATCAAGCGTGTTTTCCCGGACAAGCCCAAGGGTGAGGCCGCAGTGCCGTCTGCCCAGGAGGGACGTTGATATGAACAAGTACGCAACAAGGTTGCCGCTGCGCGGCCTGGTGGTGGCGATCGCCGCCACCCTGCTCGGCGCGTGCTCGATGATTCCGGTCTTCGAGCGCCCCGCGGCGCCCGTGCCCGCGGCCTTCCCGCAGGCCGCACCGGCCGAGGCCTCGGCGGCCGCGCCGCTGGCCGACACCATCGCATGGCGCGACTACTTCGCCGACGAGCGCCTGCGCAACGTGATCGCGCTCGCGCTCGACAACAACCGCGACCTGCGCGTCGCCGCGCTCAACATCGAGCGTGCACGGGCCCAGTACGGCATCCAGCGCGCCGACCTGTTCCCCTCGATCGCGGTCAGCGGCGGGCAGAACGCGCAGCGCGTGCCGGGCGACCTGAGCATGAGCGGTGATTCCAACGTCAGCCGCCAGTACTCGGCCAACCTCGGCTTCGCCAGCTACGAGCTCGACTTCTTCGGCCGCGTGCGCAGCCTGGAAGAGCAGGCGCTGCAGACCTACCTCGGCACCGAGGACGCCCGCCGCAGCGCGCAGATCAGCCTGGTGGCCGAGGTCGCCAGCGCCTGGCTGCGCCTGGCTGCCGACCGCGAGCGCCTGGCGCTGGCGAAGAGCACGCAGCAGACGCGCCAGGAGTCCCTCGATCTCGTGCGGCGCACTTTCGAGCTGGGCGCGGTGTCCGCCCTCGATGTGCACCAGGCCGAGACCTTGATGCAGAGCGCGCGCGCCGATGCTGCGCGCTTCGAATCCGTGCTTGCACAGGACCAGAACGCGCTGGCGCAACTGGTCGGCGGCAGTGTCCCTGCCACGCTGTTGCCGGACGGGCTCGAGCAGGCCGTGGCCACGGTGGCGGAGCTGCCCGCCGGGGTGCCATCCGAAGTGCTGGTGCGTCGCCCCGACATCCTGCAGGCCGAACGTGCCCTGCTGGCGGCCAACGCCAGTATCGGTGCAGCCCGCGCAGCCTTTTTCCCGCGCATCACGCTGACCGCCACCGCCGGCACCGCGAGCAGCACGCTCGACGGCCTGTTCGACGGCGGCGCGGGGGCCTGGAGTTTCGTGCCGCAGTTGCGGCTGCCGATCTTCGAGGCCGGCCGGCTCCAGGCCAGCCTCGATCTGGCCGAGATCCAGCGCGACATCAACGTCGCCCAGTACGAGAAAGCGATCCAGTCCGCGTTCCGGGAGGTGGCCGACGCCCTTGCCGAGCGCGCGACCGTTACCGAGCGCATCGATGCCCGGCGCAAGCAGGTGGCGGCCACGCAGAACAGCTTGGCGCTGTCCGACGCCCGCTACCGCGGTGGCGTCGACAGTTATCTGAGCCTGCTCGACGCCCAGCGCAGTCTGTACGCGGCCGAGCTGGAGCTGATCGGTGTCCGCCTCATCGAGGCGACCAACCGCGTCGAGCTCTACAAGGCACTCGGCGGCGGCTGGCAGTAGTGCGGCGCTCGCGGCGTCTCCGGGTGCCCATGCCGGCGCCTGGGCAGGCCGCGCTACACTGTGCAGCCATGAACACGACGCCAACCTCCGCCGAGCCCGACCGCCGCATCCCGGTCACCCTCCTCACCGGCTTCCTCGGCGCCGGCAAGACCACGCTGCTCAACCACCTGCTGCGCCAGCCGGGCATGGATGGCAGCGCGGTGCTGATCAACGAGTTCGGCGCGGTCGGGGTCGACCACCACCTCGTGGAGAAGGTCGACGAGCGCCTGATCGTGCTGGACTCCGGCTGCATCTGCTGCAGCGTGCAGGGCGACCTGGTGCGGGCGCTCAAGGGCCTCTTCATGCGCGCGTTGCGGCGCGAGCTGAAGGGCCTGCATCGGGTGCTGATCGAGACCACCGGGCTGGCCGACCCGGCGCCGGTCATCCATACCCTGATGGCGGAGCCCTTCCTGTCCGAGCGCTACCGGCTCGACGGTGTGGTCACCGCGGTCGACGTCACTCACGCGCTCGACCAGCTCGCCGATCACAACGAGGCCGTGCGCCAGGTGGCGATGGCCGATCGCCTGCTGCTGACCAAGTGCGACCTTGCGGACGCTGCACAACGCGACACGGTCGCCGCCCGTCTCGCCCTGCTCAACCCCGGCGCGCGTCAGGTCGAGGTCCGGGGCGGGGCGGTGGCGCCCGACGAAGTCTTCGGCTGCGGGCTCTACGATCCGACCGGCAAGGTGCCGGACGTCGCGGCCTGGCTGGGTGAGGAAGCGGTCCGCGTCGCCCGGCGCCAACCCGCGGTCGGCACATGGTCGCGGTCGTCGTCGCCGCGCCACGATGCGGGCGTCAGCAGTTTCGTGCTGCGCTTCGACGAGGCGCTGTCGTGGTACGAATTCTCCGATGGCCTGGCGCTGCTGCTGCAGGTGTATGGCGCGCGCATCCTGCGCATCAAGGGCCTGCTCAACGTCGCGGGCGATGCGCTGCCGCGGGTGCTGCAGTGCGTGCAGCACAGCGTCTATCCGCCTACCAGCCTGCCCGCCTGGCCCGACACGCCGCCCTGTGACGATCGCCGCAGCCGGCTGGTGTTCATCGTGCGCGACCTGGCGCAGGACGAGGTGGTTTCCATCCTCGGCAGCTTCACCGGGCAGGTGCCGCACACCGGGGCTTGAGGCGCGCCAGCGCTTCAAGCGCGCCGCTGCCCCGTCCATTCACGCTGCGGTCGACGCGTCACGGCTCCACGCGGAATGCCTGCACGGCCTCGATCTCGGGCAGGGTGATGCGCAGCCGCCAGTGGCCGGCCTCGAGCGGCGCACTGGTCGCCACCAGGCTGCCGGGGCGGACCAGGCGGTGGTCGAGTGCCTGCGCGGCGCCGCGATCGTCGCCACGTTCCAGGCCCAGACTCAGCGCCAGCTCGGCCGGTGCGGGCTGACCGGTGGGGCCGACCAGGTCGATCGCAAAGCTCGCCTGACGCGCCGCGTCCTGGGTCAGTCGTCCGCGCACTTCCCAGATGTTGGCCGTGCCATGGAAGATCACGCCGCCGCGCTCGGCGCCGGGTGCGGCGGCAATCGGTCCGACCGCGTTCAGGCGCGCCTCGTCGTGCACGAAGAAGATCATGCCGACGAAGGCCGCGATCAAGAGCAGGAAAAGGCCGCCGATAAGGCCGACCAGTAAGCGTGCGCCGCGCGCCCCGGAGGCTGCGGCCGCCTGCCGCTCCGGCGCAGGAGAGCCTGTCATGGCTGTCGTGCTCCGTGGCCCGCGTTCAATCGCAGGTCGCGCGGCATTCGCCGCTCGCGCAGTCTGCCGCCTCGACCGTGCAGTTCGCCTTCGTACGCATCACCATGCGATGGTCGTTCTCGTAGTCGCAGATCAGCCGCGTCAGGGTGCCCTTCTTCTCGACGCTCATCTTCACGGCCTTCGCGGCGTGCACGCTGGCGGCGTCGACGTTGCAGCTCAGGTAGGCACTGAAGGCGCCGTCCGCCGACTCCCACAGCGCGGTGTTCTTGGCTTCCTTGTAGTTCTCGAAGCTCGCGCAGGTGAGCGCGTCACGCCCGTAGAGGCGGGCGTTGTCGCCGCAGAAGCCCATGAAGGTGTATTGCAGTTCGGCGTCGGTGGGGCAGGCGGCGACCTGGACTGCGGCCGAGAGGGCGGGGCAGGAGATGGTCCCGGCCTGGACCGGGGTGGCGAGCAGGGCAGCGGGAAGGGCAAGGGACAGCAGGGCCAGCCTGGCCCGGGTGGTGAGCGGCATCGTCATGGTCTCGGCAGAATGGAGGGTTCGGGGCGGGCAGATGGGGCGGGTAGATCAGGTGCGGTCGCGGGCGGTACTCACCAGAACTTCCGCCACCACGTGCGCATTTTCATCGCGTCTTCGACATGGTCGGACCACTTGCTGGCGCCACCGGCCTCGAGGAAGAAGGCGCCGAAGCGTTTGTCCGCCTCGTTGATGTGGCGCATCAGCCAGACCTTGAGGAAGTGCAGGAGTTCGAAGGTGATGGTCGCCTGCCCGGAATCGAGCTTGTCGAGGATCTCGCGCGAGGTCGCCGACCCATGGTGTTCCTTGATCGCGCTGTGCAGCTGGTTGAGCAGCTTGACGAGCTCCCTGTGCTGCTCCTCGATCCCCTGCAGGGCGATGCTGAACTCGTCGGTCCAGTGCAACAGTTGTGTACTCATGGGCACGATCCGGGCGCGGGCGGGAGCCCCAAGGCTAAACATTCTGGGCTCATATATATTGATCGGGATCAATTTGCATCAGGGGTGAAGCATTCGCCATGAGGTGCGCGCCATCCTTCGGTGTTCGTACCGTCCCCGCCTGCAGGCTTGCCGCCTTGCGGCGACGTCCCTGCAGGCCCGGCTTTCAGGGGGCAGGCGTTCGACGGTGGCGCCGCGCCGAATGCGCGCGGGCGATGAGGTTGTTATCCTTGAGGCTCTTCATCTGTTGCGGCGCTGCCGCCCGAACCCCGCGTGCCTCCGTCATTCCCGCCGAATTCCCTGTCGCTGCGCTGGCTTGCCGAGCTCGTTCGCCGCCATGAAGAACGCAATCCAGTGCTCGACGATGCGCGCGTCCATGCCGAGGTGCGTGCCATGGCGGGCGATTTTGAGCCCCGTGTGCTGCAGCGCGCGGGGCTGCTCGCGGCGGGTACGGTCTGGCGCGAGGCGATCCTGCGCTGGCAGGGGCGGGCGCGGCTGCTGTTCGTGGTGGCGTTCGTGCTTGCGCTTGTTCTCGGTTTCGGTGCCGCGGCGGGGGTGCTCGGCGATGGCTCACGGCCGGTCAATGTGTTGTGGACGCTGGGCGGGCTGCTCGGCGTGCACTTGCTGAGCCTCCTGGTCTGGCTGCTGAGCCTCGTCGTGCAGGCGCGCGCGCAGGGCGGG
>JBEOKH010000261.1:0-2882 GCA_040275625.1 Thauera sp.
CGCGCGAGCGCGCAAGCTGCGCATCGAAATCGGCCTGCAGGCGGCTCGCCCGCGCCGCGGCCCGCTCATCCCGCGGCGACACCCCGGCCGCTGTCGGCGCGCCACCCGCGTCCTGATCCTGGACGCTCACGTCCTGTTGCGCCCCCGCCCCTGCGCTCCCGCGTTTGCCAGGCGCAGCCTGCACGCCACGCGCCAGATCCCGCGCCATGCGGCGCAGGCGCGGACGGTCAACGCTCAGGCAGCCGTCGAGATTCGGGAGCGCGGACGGGTGGCGCTCGCCCTTTTGTTCAGCCCTCATGGATCCGCAGTCAGCTTCGTCGGGCCGCGCATTATCCTCCGCATTGCCCCGTGCTGACGCGGCGGTGCCACAATATGCGCCTTCGCGCCCGACACGACCCGCCCGTCACCCCGAGTCAGACCATGTCCGCCCACGCCATCGCCGCCGTCGTCTATAAGCCCACCGACAATATCGAGGCCCTGCTCGCCCATGCTGCGCGCGCCCTCACCGAACGCGGCGTCCGCCTCGGCGGCGTGCTGCAGCACGACATCCCGACCGTCATCGAAGACCCTTGCGCGATGCAGCTCGAGAACCTCGAGACCGGCGAGAGCATTCCGCTCTCGCAGGAGCTCGGGCGCGGTTCGGTGTCGTGTCGGGTCGATCCCGACGCGCTCGCACGTGGCTCGGTCGCGGTGCGCGGCGCGATCGCGCGCGGGGTCGATCTGGTCATCATCAACAAGTTCGGCGCCCAGGAGGTGTCCGGCGCCGGCCTGCGCGACGAGATGGGCGAGACCGTGCTCGCCGGTGTGCCGCTGCTCACCGCAGTCGGCGAGCGCTTCCTCGGCGAGTGGAAGGAATTCACCGGCGGCGAAGGCGTGCTGCTCGACCCCACCCTCGACGCCATCCTCGCCTGGTGGTCCGCAGCGCAGCCAGACTGACCCCGGTGGATTGCCGCCCCGGCTGCGCCGCCTGCTGCATCGCGCCCTCGATCTCCTCGCCGATTCCCGGCATGCCCGGCGGCAAGCCCGCGGGGGTGCGCTGCGTCCAGCTCGACGAAGGCGACCGCTGCCGGCTGTTCGGCGACCCGCGCCGACCGGCGGTGTGTGGCAGCCTGCAGCCTTCGGCAGAGATGTGCGGCACGGATCGCAGGCAGGCGATGCACTTCCTGGCGACGCTGGAGGCAATGACTTCGGCGTAACGCCTCATCCGTGAACACCGCCCCCGCAGCGCAACATTCCGCCGGCTATAATCCGCCCTCCCTCTCGAATCCTCACTCCGGCCGCATGGACACCTCCCTTCTCCTCGTCGCGCTCGTCCTCGGCATTGTCGAAGGCCTGACCGAATTCCTGCCGGTGTCCTCAACCGGCCACCTCATCATCCTGGGCGATGTGCTCGGCTACAACGACGACACCAGCAAGGTGTTCAAGATCGTCATCCAGCTCGCCGCCATCCTCGCCGTGTGCTGGGACTACCGCGAGCGCCTGATCAAGGTCGCCAGCGGGCTCGGCTCCGAGCCGGGCGCGCAGCGCTTCGTGGGGCTGCTGTTCATCGGCTTCCTGCCCGCGGCGGTGCTCGGGCTGATGTTCCACTCCACGATCAAGGGGCTCCTCTTCAACCCGATCACGGTGGCAACCGCGCTGGTGGTCGGCGGCCTGATCATCCTGTATGTGGAAAAGCGCGCCTACCACCCGCGCATCGACAATGTGGACGACATGCGCTGGACCGATGCGCTCAAGGTCGGCTTCGCGCAGGCGCTGGCGATGATCCCGGGCACCTCGCGCTCGGGCGCCACCATCATGGGCGGGGTGATCTTCGGCCTGTCGCGCAGGACGGCGGCGGAGTTCTCCTTCTTCCTGGCGATCCCGACCATGTTCGCCGCCACCGCCTACGACCTCTACAAGAACTGGGCGCTGCTGCGCCTGGAAGACCTGCCGGTGTTCGCGGTCGGCTTCGCCGCCTCGTTTGTTGCCGCGATGTGGGCGGTCAAGAGCTTCATCAAGTTCATTTCCAACCACACCTTCATCGCCTTCGCCTGGTACCGCATCGTCTTCGGCCTTTTCGTGCTGGCGACCTGGTACTTCGGCTGGGTCGAATGGTCACAGCCCTGATGGAGTGCGCGCGATGATCGTCTATCTGCACGGCTTCCGCTCCGCCCCGGCGTCGATCAAGGCGCAGGCACTCAAGGCGCGCATGACCGAACTCGGCCTCGCCGGGCATTTCTGGTGCAAACAGTTGCCGGTGTCGCCGCGCGCCGCGATCGCGCTCGCCGAAGCCGCGATCGTGCGCGCCCGCACCGCCGGGCTCGTCCCCACCGTGGTCGGCAGCTCGCTCGGCGGCTACTACGCCACCTGGCTGGCAGAACGCCTCGACCTGCGCGCGGTGCTGGTCAATCCGGCGGTGGTCGCGCCGCTCTCGCTCGAGGCCTACGTCGGCATGCAGGACAACCTCTACACCGGCGAGCGCTTCGAATTCACCCGCGACCACATCGACGAGCTGCGCGCGATCGAGGTGCCCACGATCACCCGGCCGGAGCGCTTCTGGCTGATGGTGGAGACCGGCGACGAGGTGCTCGACTACCGTCACGCCGTGGAGAAGTACGCCGGCGCACGCCAGACCGTGCTCGAAGGCGGCGACCACGGTTTCTCGCACTGGAACGACTACCTGGACGAGGTGATCGGCTTCGCCGGACTCGGCGCAACCGACCCAGCGGGCAGACGTGGCGCGGAGGACTCACGATGACAAAGCCAACCGACCCGGTCCAACCCGGCTTCGACGCCCGCCGCTTCAAGGCGATGGAGCGCGCCGGCTTCAACCGCATCGCGGCACGCTATGCCGACGGCGCCCACCTGCGCGCCGATCTCGCCAGCGCGCTCCTCGAAGCCGC
>JBEOKH010000262.1:0-3120 GCA_040275625.1 Thauera sp.
TCAGCCTTCTTGCGTGCCGCATCGCGCAGGGCGACGAAGGCCGAAGAAAGACCCGGCAAGTCGTCGCCGCCGAGCAGCTTGAAACGTGCCCAATCGACGAAGGCGCCTTCGCGGGCATACAGCTGCGCGAGATCAGCGAACCCGGTTGCCTGACGCCCGCTCCGAACCTTGCTCTCCGGCCGGTCGGCCATCATCCATCGACACAGGCGGACGGCCATCTTCACCCGCAGCATGCGCGTGCTTGCCGGGTCGGCATGAGCATGGCGCGCCACCGAATCCGCCGCCCGTTCGATGACCTGAAGCTGCGCCGTCGATGGCTCGGCGATGAAGGCCTTGAGTGCATCCGCGAGCAGGCCAAGCCGCTGCTCCAGACCGAGCGGAAGTACATCGCTCAAGTGGGCGTAGGCGTCGACATGGAGCTCTCGCAGCAGGAACTCGGCGCGTTCGATCACCTCGTGACGCAGGGTTGGGGTCAAGGACTTCAGACAATTCGCAGCGTCGTTAGCCCAAAGACGTCCCTCGGCGATGCCAATTCGCTTGTCGCCCATGAAGCGTTCGAGGCGTATCGCAGCAGCGGCCAGGTCGTGCACGCCTTCGCCCTGAGCCGACAACACCACGCCGCACACCAATCCGAGTGGGACGACATCCTGCGTGTTGCCGTCCATTACACACCGCATGACGAGTGTGCCTACCGCTCCTGCGGAGTCGCCCAGCCAGGTCGCGATCTGCGGCTTCGCTTGGTCGGGAAGATCGTCGAAATGCCCGGCCGAATCGGCGCCCAGAGACCAGTTCAACAGCATCGCCGCATCCGGCTTCGATGCGTCCAGGCTCAGGTAGCGGCCGAGGATGTTGCGCCACGCCGTGTCCATGTCCAGGAAGCCGTTGGGCACAGGCGCATAGGCGCCCATGCTGGCTCGCTCAACCAGCAGTTGGGCCATCCAGCGAAAGCGACTGAGTCGCGCATCGATCTCGCGCGCCTTGAAGAGTTGCTGGACCATGCCCCAGGCGTCAGGCTGAAAAACCTGAGCACGTGCCAGCCGCGCCACGACGTCACCACCCAAGTCGCGTGCGGACAGCGGCGTCAGCAGGATGAGCCCTTGCCCGGACTGCCCGTCAGGCACATCTTCCAGCGCTGACAGCGCTTCGCGTGCCATCAACGGGCTTTCGCACCAGCGCAGCCGGAACTGCCGGCCTGACAGGTTGATGGCGTCCGGCCATGCCGCCTGGGTCCTGGCCTGAATGGCGATAACCTTTGCGTCGCTGGCGCGGTCCAGCACCGCGAGCGCCTGCGCCTCGATCTGCGGCAAGGACAAAGGCCCGGCGGTAACTGTCACTTGCTGCTCCCTGGCTTTTCAAGCCGCCACGAGATCGACAGGCGCAGGTCCGTGTCGTTGTCGAGTTTGGCGTGCAGATCGTCGAGCAGCGCCAGCGCCTGCGTACTTTCGAGATCAGCCGCAGCGGACTCCTGCACGATCACCGGCGGCTTGGGCGCAGGCCGGCCGGGCGGAACCGGCGTCGGTGCGATCGGCGGCAGTGGCGGCGTAGTCGGGCCAGCGGCAGGAGGAACAGCAGGTGGTGGCGGCGCCACCGTCAGCAATCGCACTGCCTTGATGCGCTGGTCATCGAGCGCAGCCTTCAGCCCGATCGCATGCTCGTCGGCGGCCAGTGTCTCGCTCACCTTGGCCACGATCGCGTGCGCTGCGGATCGCCGCTCGTCGATCAACGCCTTCATTGCCTCGAAAATGTCCCACGCACCAGTGCGAACCGCTTCATCCAGTTCTCGTGCCTTGGCCAGGGTCTGGCGCATGGCGACCTCGGATGTTTCGATCGTTGCGCCTGCAAGCGTCGTGACGACAGCCGCGCCTTCAGCACTCAACAGGCCGGCCAGCAAGGCCAGCGTGGAGCGCGCCGTTTGCAGGCGGTGGTTGTCGCCGGGGGCCGGGAACAACGCGGACTTCTCGTTCAGCGTCTTGACCAGGCTGCCTATCGGCTCCCGTGCCTCACGCGCCTTAGCCTGAACTTCTTCAAGTAGCTTGGCGACGTTGCCCGCGTTGCGCGATGTCGGAATCGTCAACCCGAAAAGCGCGGCGGCACGCTTGCAGGCAGCCTCCCAGTCGCCTGGCTCGGGCAGCGTCTGCTCGCGCAGTTCCAGATCTTCCGGCATCTGGTCGATGCTCGGCGTGGAGGGGACATTGCCGCGCACGAAGCTGCGATTGGTTTGTCCGGCGAAGGTGAGGATGATCAAGTTCTGCGCTTCGGTCGGCAGCCCCATCGCCAACGGTTGATCCATCCACTTGCGTAGATTGGCGACCGTGAAGGCGGCGCCCGCTTTGGCCTGCTCGCGGAGGAAGTGCGAGCGCCAATGGTCGCCCAGTACAAAATGGGTCTCGCCCGTCTTGCCTAGCTGCACGGGGTCGGCAATCGAACGAATCAGTTGCCGTATAACGCGATCCCCAACCGGCGCACGCCCGTCGGCGGTGCCGATGGCCCGCTCCAGTTCCGGCCATACCTTCTTCACCGCGGCAGGCTTCACCTCGGCGTCGAAGACCGGATGTGCCGGGTATTGGTGCCTGAAGAGTTGGTCGAGCAAGGCCTCGAAAGCCGATTTCAGGTTCGCCCCCACGGGTGGCAGAGGCGTCAGCGTCTGGTCCAGCGAGCGGAACTGGTCTTCGGGCGCCATGGGGTTCACCACGGCGTCGCGCGAATCGCCGGCAATGCCGTAAGCCACCTCCAGATACTGCCGAACCCGCTGCTGCAACTGGTCACGCTGGTTGCGCAGCAGCGCCTGAGCCGGCCCGCGATCCACCAGCGACAGGTGGGCGGCCAGTTCGTTGAAGCGCTCCCCGGTCAGGATGTAGTCCAGCACCACCAGGCGACCCAGGTCATGCTGCGCCTTGGCGCTGAAGAACGACGGCATCCACACCAGGGTCTGCGTATCGTCGCCGCGATAGTCGGCCAAACGGGCCAGGTCGTCGGCGGGTGTGAACTTGGGGTCGTCGAACGGGAAGTCGATAACCACCGTCCAGGTACCCGGGCGCCCGCGCAGCTTTTCGTCCGACATCTCGCGGACGTTCTCGAACAGCACCTCGACCTCGCGCCTGGTCCCGCGCCACAGCACCG
>JBEOKH010000263.1:0-3520 GCA_040275625.1 Thauera sp.
GTTCGCGTACCACATCGAACACAAGAAGTGCCTCGTGCCCGTTGATGTCCAGCGTGCCGGCAGTGGCTTCTTCACGGCAACGGTTTAGGGTCCGACACGATGGAAATCGAAATAGACGGCAAGATGGCGCAGGTGCCTGATGGCAGCACCATCATGGATGCTGCCCAGCAGGTTGGCGCCTATATCCCGCATTTCTGCTATCACAAGAAGCTGTCGATCGCTGCCAACTGTCGCATGTGTCTGGTGCAGGTCGAGAAGGCGCCCAAGCCCTTGCCCGCCTGTGCGACACCGGCGACCAACGGCATGAAGGTGTTCACGCACTCCGAACTGGCGGTCAAGGCCCAGCAAGGTGTGATGGAGTTTCTGCTGATCAATCACCCGCTCGATTGCCCGATCTGCGACCAGGGCGGCGAGTGTCAGCTGCAGGATCTGGCGGTCGGTTACGGCGGCAGCGCTTCGCGCTATCAGGAAGGCAAGCGCGTCGTCTTCCACAAGGACGTCGGGCCGCTGATCTCGATGCAGGAAATGGCGCGCTGCATCCACTGTACGCGCTGTGTTCGCTTCGGCCAGGAAATCGCCGGGGTCATGGAACTCGGCATGGCCAACCGCAATATGCACGCCGAAATCATGACCTTCGTCGGCCGGTCGATCGATTCCGAGTTGTCGGGCAACATGATCGATCTGTGCCCGGTCGGCGCGCTGACCTCCAGGCCGTTCCGCTACTCGGCGCGCAGCTGGGAGTTGTCGCGGCGCAAGTCGATCAGCCCACACGACAGCATCGGCGCCAACCTGACGGTGCAGATCAAGAACAACGTCGTCATGCGCGTCCTGCCGCGTGAGAACGAAGACGTCAACGAGTGCTGGATTTCGGACAAGGAGCGTTTTTCCTACGAGGCGCTGAACTCGCCGGCGCGCCTGACCAGGCCAATGGTCCGCGTTGATGGCGCGCTGCGAGAAGTCGAGTGGAATGTCGCGCTCGATTACGTGGCGCATGCGCTCAAGGACATCGGCAAGGCCGGCGGCGGGGAGTCGCTGGCCGCGCTGGCGTCGCCGCACGCGACCCTGGAAGAACTCTATCTGCTGCAAAAGCTGACCCGCGGCCTTGGTTCGGGCAGCGTCGACTTCCGTCCGCGGCGCCGGGATTTCTCGGCTGACGGCAAGCTGGGCGGCACGCCGTGGCTGGGTCTTCGCCTCGCCGAGATCAAGGACCTGGACGCAGCACTGGTGGTTGGCAGCTTCCTGCGCAAGGACCACCCATTGTTCGCGCAGCGTCTGCGCCAGCTGGCCAAGAAATGGGGCAAGGTCAGCCTGCTGTCGCTTGGCAGTGACGACCCGCTGATCAAGTTGCACGCACAGCTGGCGATCGCTCCGGCTGAACTGCCGCTGGCCCTGGCGGCCATCGTCAAGGCCGCTGCGCAACTGAAGAGCGAGCCGGTTCCGGCTGGCCTTGAGGCTGTCGAGCCTTGCGCGAGCAGCCAGGCGATCGCCCAGAGCCTGGTCGACGGCACCAGGAGCGCGATCTTCCTTGGCAACGCCGCCGAACAGCATCCTCAAGCCGCGCAACTGCACGCGCTGGCCGCAGAACTTGCGAAACTGACCGGGGCAAGCTGCGGCTTCATCGGCGAAGCGGCCAACAGCGTTGGCGGCCACGTCGCCAAGGCCCTGCCCAGCGCGCTCAACGCCTACGAAATGTTCGCCCAGCCGCGCCAGGGCTACATCCTGCTCGGCGTTGAACCCGAGCTCGATTGCCACAACCCGCAACAGGCTCTGGCGGCGCTCAAGGCGGCTGCGCTGGTGGTCATGCTGACGCCGTTCAGTGATGGTGCGGCAGCTGATTACGCCGACGTGCTGCTGCCGATCACGCCATTTACCGAGACCTCGGGTTCGTTCGTCAACACCGAAGGCCGGGTGCAGAGCTTCAACGGCGTCGTTCGCCCGATGGGTGACGCGCGTCCCGGCTGGAAAGTGCTGCGCGTGCTCGGCAATCTGCTGGCGCTGCCGGGCTTCGAGTATGGATCGAGCGAGCAGGTGCGCGATGAAATCGTCCCGGCCGGGGAAGACTTCGTCTCCGGGTTGGCCAACACCATCAGCGGCGTACCCTGCGGGCTGCCTGCAGCGCCGCCGGCAGGTTTGCAGCGCGTCGCCGATGTGCCGATCTATTCTGCTGACCCGCTCGCCCGTCGTGCGCCCGCACTCCAGAAAACGCGCGACGCCGCGGCGCCTGCGGCGCGGATGCGTGCCGACACGCTGGCCACGCTTGGCGTCGGTGATGGTATCCGGGTCCGTGTCCGGCAGGGGGACGGCGAGACGGAGCTGACCGCCAGGGCCGACGAGACGGTGCCACCCGGCTGCGTTCGGGTGGCCGCCGCTCATCAATCGACTGCCGCGCTGGGTGACATGTTCGGTTCGATCAACGTGGAGCGTGCATGATGGTCGATGCGCTGCAGGGGCTGTTGCAAGGTCTTTTCGGGTCGGTCTTTCCGCTGGTGTGGGCGTTGATCAAGATCATGCTGATCATCGCCCCGCTACTGCTCGCCGTCGCTTACCTGACTTTCTGGGAGCGCAAGGTGATCGGCTGGATGCAGGTTCGCATCGGGCCCAATCGGGTCGGTCCCTGGGGGCTGATTCAGCCGATCGCCGACGGCCTGAAGCTCTTCCTGAAGGAAGTGGTGGTCCCGACCGGTGCCGACAAGAGTGTCTTCCTGATCGCGCCGATGTTCGCCTTCGCGCCGGCACTGGCCGCCTGGGCGGTGGTCCCGTTCAACGACACGCTGGTGCTGGCGAACGTCAACGCCAGCCTGCTGTACATCATGTCGATCGGGTCGATCGGTGTGTACGGGATCATCCTCGCCGGCTGGGCATCCAACTCGAAATACGCTTTCCTGGGGGGCATGCGCTCGGCGGCGCAGATGATCTCCTATGAAATCTCGATGGGGCTGGCGCTGGTGGTGGTGCTGATGGTTTCCAACAGCCTCAACCTGGGCGATATCGTCGGCGGCCAGGGTCGTGGCTTTTTTGCCGACAAGGGGCTCGGGTTCCTGTCGTGGAACTGGCTGCCGCTGCTGCCGATGTTCGTCGTCTACCTGGTGTCGATCGTCGCCGAGACCAACCGCGCGCCGTTCGACATGGCGGAAGGCGAGTCCGAGATCGTCGGCTTCCACTGCGAATACTCGGGGATGGCGTTTGCGGTCTTCTTCCTGGCCGAATACGCCAACATGATCCTGGTGTCGACGCTGACCTCGCTGCTGTTCCTGGGCGGCTGGTTGTCGCCGGTGGGTTTCCTCCCCGATGGCCTGCTGTGGCTGTTCATGAAGATCGCCGCGGTACTGTTCTTCTTCCTCTGGATTCGCGCCACCTTCCCGCGCTATCGCTACGACCAGATCATGCGCCTCGGCTGGAAGGTTTTCATCCCGCTGTGTCTGATCTGGCTGGTCGTCGTCGGCTGCTGGATGATGTCGCCGTTGAGCATCTGGAAGTGAGAGGCTAGTCATGGGTTCGATGAAGGAAATTTTCAACAGCC
>JBEOKH010000264.1:0-5828 GCA_040275625.1 Thauera sp.
GTTCGCCGGCGGAAAGAGCTGCGATCTGCTGCTGCAGTTTGGCGGCAAGGCCGAAGCGCGGCGCTGACGCGGGGGAACGCGGCGAACCAGGCTCGCCACCTGCCCGTAGCCGGCACGACGCGAAGCCCGCGAACCGCAGCCCATTCACGCGCCCTGGCTTGCTGCCCCCGGTCGATTCTGCTATTAAGACGGGTCTTACCGATCAACACCCACCTACGGAAGTCGACCCATGGCTGAAGATACCCTGCACAAGCAATTTCCGCCCTATGTTCCGGCCGCAGGCGAGGAATACATGAGCGCTAAGCAGATGGCCCACTTCCGCGGCATCCTGAACTCGCTTAAAGGCGAGCTCGTGGACGACATCGAGCGCACCGTCCACACCATGCAGGACGAAGCCACCGTTTTCGCCGACCCCAACGACCGCGCGAGCCAGGAATCCGACATCGCGCTCGAGCTGCGCAACCGTGACCGCGAGCGCAAGCTGATCAAGAAGATCGACGAAGCGATCGGCCGCATCGAGGACGGTGAATACGGTTACTGCGACAGCTGCGGCGTCGAGATCGGCCTCAAGCGCCTCGAGGCGCGCCCGACCGCGACGATGTGCATCGACTGCAAGACCCTGGAAGAAATGCGCGAGCGCCAGGTCGCGAAGTAATCGGCCGCCCCCGGCCACCGCTGGAAAATCTGCCTGGCCTGCCCCGGCCGCGGCAGGCCAGGACACAGAGAACAAAAAAGGACGCTGCGTGCGTCCTTTCTTGTTGCTGCGTGTGCTTTGCAGCACGTGGCGGGCCGAAGCCCGCCAAGGTCATCAGCCGGCATTTTCGCTCAGCAGCGCCTTCATGCTCAGGCGGATCTTGCCGCGCTCGTCGGTCTCGAGGACCTTGACACGCACGACCTGGCCTTCCTTCACATAGTCCGACACGTTGTTCACGCGCTCGTTGGCGATCTGCGACACGTGCAGAAGGCCATCACGGCCCGGCATGATGTTCACGATGGCGCCGAAGTCGAGCAGACGCACGACCGGACCTTCGTAGATCTTGCCGACCTCGACCTCGGCGGTGATCGCCTCGATCTTCGCCTTCGCCGTCTGCGCGCCCTCGGCGCTCACCGACGAGATCTTGATCGCGCCGTCGTCCTCGATCTCGATCACGGTGCCGGTCTCTTCCTGCAGCGCGCGGATCACCGCACCGCCCTTGCCGATCACGTCGCGGATCTTCTCGGGGTTGATCTTCATGTTGATCATGCGCGGCGCGTATTCCGAGACCTCGCCGCGGCCGCTGGCGAGCGCCTGCTGCATCAGGCCGAGGATGTGCAGGCGGCCTTCCTTGGCCTGCTCAAGCGCGGCGTGCATGATCTCCTTGGTGATGCCCTGGATCTTGATGTCCATCTGCAGGCCGGTGATGCCGTTTTCGGTGCCCGCGACCTTGAAGTCCATGTCGCCGAGGTGATCCTCGTCGCCCAGGATGTCGGTCAACACCGCAAAGCGGTTGCCGTCCTTGATCAGGCCCATCGCGATGCCGGCGACATGGTTCTTCAGCGGCACACCGGCGTCCATCATGGCGAGCGAACCACCGCACACCGAGGCCATCGACGACGAGCCGTTGGATTCGGTGATCTCGGACACCACGCGCACGGTGTAGGAAAACTCTTCCGGCTTGGGCAGCATGGCGACCAGCGAGCGCTTGGCCAGGCGGCCGTGACCGACTTCGCGGCGTTTGGTGATGCCGAAGCGGCCGGTCTCGCCGGTGCAGAAGGGCGGGAAGTTGTAGTGGAGCAGGAAGCGCTCGCGGTATTCGCCGGCGATCGCGTCGATGATCTGCTCGTCGCGGCCGGTGCCGAGCGTGGCCACGACCAGGGCCTGGGTCTCGCCGCGGGTGAACAGCGCCGAACCGTGGGTGCGCGGCAGCACGCCGGTGCGGATCTCGATCGGACGCACGGTGCGGGTGTTGCGCCCGTCGATGCGCGGCTCGCCGTTGAGGATGCGGCTGCGCACGATGCCCGACTCGAGGTTGAAGAAGATGTCCTTGAGCTCGTTGATCGAGGGCGCGTTCTCCACCCCTTCGGTGAGCTGGCCGATCACGCGCTTGCGGATCTCGGACAGGCGTGCGGAGCGCTCCTGCTTGCTGGTGATGCGGAAGGCGTCTTCCATCTCGGCCTTGGCGAGTTCGTTGACCTTGGCGATCAGCGGCTCGTTGGCGGGCGCAGCCTGCCAGTTCCACTCGGGCTTGCCGGCCACTTCGACCAGCGCGTTGATGGCACTGATCGCAGCCTGCATCTGCTCGTGGCCGAACACCACGGCGCCCAGCATGACGTCTTCGGGGAGTTCCTGGGCTTCGGACTCGACCATCAGCACCGCAGCCTGGGTGCCGGCCACGATCAGGTTCATCTGGCTGGACTGGAGCTCGGTGGCGGTCGGGTTGAGGATGTACTGGCCGTCGATGTAGCCGACGCGGGCAGCGCCGACGGGGCCGTTGAACGGAAGGCCAGAGATCGCGAGCGCCGCCGAGGCGCCGATCATCGCCGGGATGTCGGAGTCGATCTCGGGGTTCAGCGACAGCACGGTGATGATGACCTGGACTTCATTCATGAAGCCATCAGGGAAGAGCGGGCGGATCGGACGATCGATCAGGCGCGAGGTGAGGATTTCCTTCTCGCTGGGACGGCCTTCGCGCTTGAAGAAACCACCGGGGATGCGGCCCGCGGCGTAGAACTTCTCGACGTAGTCGACGGTGAGCGGGAAGAAGTCCTGGCCCGCGCGGGCTTCCTTGGCGCCGACCACGGTGGCGAGCACCACCGTCTCGTCCATGTTGACAATGACGGCACCGCCGGCCTGGCGAGCAACCTCACCGGTTTCGAGCGTGACGGTGTGGGCGCCGTAGGCGAAGGTTTTCTTGGTTGCGGTAGGCAAGGTGTTTTCCTTTTTCGGTTGATGCAGCGGACTACAACTGCTTGTGGCGGGCCGCCCGAGCGGGCAGCGCGACACCACGGGAACAAGAGGCCGCCAGGCATTGCGGACAGGGCGGCGCAGACAGCAAAAAGCCGGCGCGGCCGCAAGGGCACACACCGGCTTTGCTGGCTTACTCCGCCCTGATCGGCGCTGTCGGACTCGTCACGGACGGCAATTACTTGCGCAGGCCCAGACGCTCGATCAGAGTGCGGTAGCTTTCAGCGTTGCTGCCCTTCAGGTAGTCCAGCAGCTTGCGGCGCTGGCTGACCATCTTCAACAGGCCACGGCGGGAATGGTGATCCTTGCCGTGTTCCTTGAAATGGGGGGCGAGCCCGTTGATGCGGGCGGTCAGGAGCGCGACCTGGACTTCCGGAGAACCGGTGTCGCCTTGGGCGCGCTGGAAGTCGGAGACGATCTTCGACTTGGATGCGGTATCAAGAGCCATGTGTGTCTTTACTCGTGTTTTTCTGCCAATCAGAAGCCGCGGATTATACCCGCAGCCGCACCAACTACTCAATCAAAATCATGCGCATGCAACTGCTGCAGCGCAGTCGCCGGTGGCGATCAGGCGGCGCGCGGCGAGGCGGCCATCGTCCTGCCACTGTGCCACACCGAGGAAGCCACCCGGTCCGTAGACCCGCGCCTGCGTGCCGGGCCTCGCACCGGGAAGCGCGAGCGTGCGCCCCTGCAGCAGCGCGCGCGCCGCATCGGCGTCGAGTTCCAGCACGGGAAATCCGGCAACCAGTGCATCGGCCGGCGCCAGCAGCGCATCGCGCTCACCTTCCGCGGCCGCCTCGAGGCGCTCGAGCGTAACCGCGCCCGCCAGGTCGAAGCGGCCGATAGCGGTCCGGCGCAGCGCCGCGAGGTGTGCGCCGCAGCCTAGCGCGGCACCGATGTCCATCGCCAGACTGCGGATGTAGGTGCCCTTGCTGCAATGCACACGGAGGGTGAGACGCTCACCGTCGAATTCGCGCAGTTCGAGCGCGTGGATGGTGACGCGCCGCGCAGCGCGCTCGAGCTCGATGCCCTCGCGGGCGTATTCGTACAGCGCCTTGCCGTCGCGCTTGAGCGCCGAGTACATCGGTGGCACCTGCTCGATCTCGCCGCGAAAGCGCGCCAGTACGGCGTCGAGCACAGCGCGATCGACCGCGACCGGACGGGTCGCCACAACCTTGCCCTCGGCGTCGCCGCTGTCGGTGTCCACGCCGAGCTGCACCACCGCCTCGTAGGTCTTGTCGGCGTCCAGCAACATCTGCGAAAACTTGGTCGCTTCACCGAAGGTGAGCGGCAACAGGCCGCTCGCCATCGGGTCGAGGGTGCCGGTATGACCGGCCTTGGCCGCATTGAGCAGGCGCCGGGCGGCCTGCAGCGCACCGTTCGAGCTCATGCCGACCGGCTTGTCGAGCAGCAGCACGCCATCGACGATGCGCCGGACGATCCTGCGCTGAGGCTGTTTCGGACGCTTCGGGCGCGCCACGGCCTCAGGCGCGGGGCTGGCCGTCATCGTCCTTGCCGGCGGTATCCGCGCCCTCGTCCGGCTCGTCGTGCTGGCGCGCCTCGTCCGCGCGCACCACCTTATCGATGAGCTGCGAAAGGCGCGCACCTTCTTCGACCGAACGATCGTAGTGGAAGTGCAGCTCCGGGATGGTGTGAATGCGGATGCGACGGCCGAGCTCGCGGCGCAGGAAGCCGCTCGCGCGGCGCAGGCCCTGCAGGATCTCGGGCACGTCGCCCTCGCCCGTCATGTTGGTGAAGAACACCTTGGCATGGGCGTAGTCGGGCGTGATCTCGACGTCGGTGAGCGTGATGAAACCGACCCGAGGGTCTTTCACCTCGAGCCGGATCAGCTCGGCCAGCTCGCGGCGGATCTGCTCCACCACGCGCTGGCTGCGGGAATACTCCTTGGGCATCGCTTACAGGGTCCTCGCCACTTCCTTGATCTCGAAGACCTCGAGCTGGTCGCCTTCCTGGATGTCGTTGTAGTTGCGCAGCTGCAGGCCGCACTCGTAGCCGAACTTGACTTCCTTGACGTCATCCTTGAAGCGCTTGAGCGACTCGAGCTCGCCGGTCCACAACACGGTGTGGTTGCGCAGCAGGCGGACATGCGAGTTGCGGCGCACGACCCCTTCGAGCACGTAGCAGCCCGCGATCGAGCCCACCTTGGAGATCGTGAACACCTGGCGGATCTCGACCAGGCCGGTCACTTCCTCGCGCTTCTCCGGCGCCAGCATGCCCGACAGCGCCGCCTTCACCTCATCGACGGCGTCGTAGATGATGTTGTAGTAGCGGATATCGACCCCGAAGGTCTCGGCCAGCTTGCGCGCACCGGCATCGGCACGGGTGTTGAAGCCGATGATGACCGCGCCCGAGGCCTGCGCCAGGTTGACGTCGGACTCGCTGATCGCGCCCACCGCACCGTGAATCACGTTGACGCGGACTTCGTCGGTGGAGAGCTTCTGCAGCGACTGCACCAGCGCTTCCTGCGAACCCTGCACGTCGGCCTTGATGATGAGCGGCAGGCTCTTGACCTCGCCCTCGGACATCTGGTCCATGAGCGTCTCGAGCTTGGCGGCCTGCTGCTTGGCGAGCTTGACGTCGCGGAACTTGCCCTGACGGAAGAGCGCGATCTCGCGCGCCTTCTTCTCGTCGGCGAGTGCGATCGCCTCGTCGCCCGCGGAAGGCACGTCGGACAGGCCGAGGATCTCGACCGGGATGGACGGACCGGCTTCGTCGATCTGCTTGCCGTTCTCGTCCAGCATCGCGCGGATGCGCCCGAAGGTGGCGCCAGCGAGCAGCACGTCGCCTTTCTTCAGCGTACCCGACAGCACCAGCAGCGAGGCCACCGGACCACGGCCCTTGTCCAGGCGCGCCTCGATGATCA